>NZ_JBEXCV010000055.1:0-51568 GCF_040605455.1 Embleya sp. NPDC005575
AACCCAAAATCAGCCCGGCCGGCGCTTGAGGCCAAGTAGCCCGGCCGGCGCTTGAGGCCAAGTAGCCCGGCCGGCGCTTGAGGCCAAGTAGCCCGGCCGGCGCTTGAGGCCACCCAGCCCGGCCGGCGCTTGAGGCCAAAGTCGGACGTCAGCGACGCGCAGGGGCCGCGCCCAGACCACCCATCCGCATGCCCGCACCGGCGATGCAGCCCACCAGGACCACAGCCGCCCCGGCCCAGAACAACATCACGCTGGCCGCGATCATCGCGACGCCGGAGATCGTGCAGCCGATCAGCGCCAGTATGGTCACGGTCCAGGCGGCGGGGGTGCTGCCGTGGTTTCCGGCTTGCGACGACATCGCTCAACTCCTTCGGCTTCATATTTCACACGCGTGGGCGCGGTTGCCGGGACACCGTTTCGGGCGCCGCGATCACAACCGCGCGATTCTTATTGTCACCCGTCGGGAGCAGTGCTCAGCGCGTGGGGTCCTCGCCCCGGTCCAACGCGTTCCACAGATCGGCATTGGTGGCCGGGCCACGCTTGGCGGCGACCGTCTTGCCCGCCGGAGCCTCGTAGCGGTTGGACATACCGGGCCAGCGCCGGCCCCGGAGCACCACGAGCAGACCCGCGAGCACGATCAGCACGCCGCCCACGGCCGCGAGCCACGGCCAGATCGAGTGGCTCACGTCCACCGCGCGGACCCCCTCGACGGCCGCCTTGCGCGCCGCCTCGGAGTTCACCGCCGACGTGTCGCCCGCGCCCTGCACGGCCGACACCGCGACCCCCATCCCGGCCAGGGTCACCAGTGCGCCGATCACGGTCCGGCCGATCGTGCGGGTGGCGAGCACCGCGAGGCCGCCGGCGAGACCGAGCAGCGCGAATGCGGAAGTGGCCTTGTTGATCGCGTTGCCGCTCGCATGCACCGCGATCCGCGAGCCGTGCACCGGGGCGGCGCCCTCGGCCCAGGTGCGCCCGGCCACCGAGAGCACCAGGGCCGCGCCGACCAAGGCGAGCAGGACCGTGACGGTCAACTCGCGTCGGGCGGCCTTGCGCGCGCGCAGCGCCCCATCCTCGACCGATTCCGCCGCCTGTCCCGTGGAGGCGCTCGCCGCACCGGTCGCGGTCGCCGGTTCGACAACCGCCGGGTCGTCCGTCTCGGTGCCGACACCCGCTGCGCCGGTCTCGGTCCTCGCGTCGCTCATGTCACCAGCATGACCCACGCCCCGCGGCGGCTTGACCCGGGGCGGGGTGTTCGCGGCTCTACCGGGTCCGGACGTCCTGCGCCGGCGCGAGCGTCGCCGCGATGGCCACCGCGCGCAGCACCGCCGCCGCCTTGTTGCGGCATTCGATGTCCTCGGCCTCGGGCGAGGAGTCGGCGACCACACCCGCACCGGCCTGGACGTAGGCCACACCATCGCGGATCAACGCGGTGCGGATCGCGATCGCGGTGTCCAGGTCGCCGGCGAAGTCGACGTAGCCCACACAACCGCCGTACAGGCCGCGCCGGGTGGGCTCGAAGTTCTCGATGATCTCCATCGCACGCGGCTTGGGCGCACCGGACAGGGTGCCCGCCGGGAAACACGCGGCGAACACGTCCAACGCGGTGCGGCCCGGGGCCAACTCGCCCACCACGGTGGACACGATGTGCATCACGTGGCTGTACCGCTCGACCGCCATGAAGTCGATCACCTCGACCGTGCCGGGCGCGCAGACCCGGCCCAGGTCGTTGCGGCCCAGGTCGACGAGCATCAGATGCTCGGCGCGTTCCTTGGGGTCGGCGAGCAACTCCTCGGCCAGGTCGGCGTCCTCGGCCGGAGTGGCGCCGCGCGGGCGGGTGCCCGCGATCGGGTGCAGCATCGCGCGCCCGTCCTCGACCTTGACCAGCGCCTCGGGGCTGGAGCCGACCACGTCGAAGCCGCCTTCGGCGCCGCCGTCCGGACCCGGCAGCCGGAACAGGTACATGTACGGGCTGGGGTTGGTCGCGCGCAGGATCCGGTACACGTCCAGGGCGCCGGCCTCGGTGGGCATCTCGAAGCGCTGGGACAGCACGATCTGGAACGCCTCGCCGGCCCGGATCTCCTCCTTGGCCGCCTCCACCGCCTTGCGATAGGCGGCCGAGCCCCACGGGCCGACCGCCTCGGCGACCGCGCCGCGCTCGAACGCCGCCGCGGCCAGGCCGGTCGGCCGCGCCAGGTCGGCGGTCATCGCGTCCAGCCGGGCCACCGCCGCGTGGTACGCCTCGTCGACGCCGGACTCGCGGTTGTCGTGGTTGATCGCGTTGGCGATCAACAGCACGCTGCCGTCCACGTGGTCGAGCACCGCCAGGTCGGTGGCCAGGAACATCATCAGCTCGGGCACGCGCAGGTCGTCCACGGCCGACTCCGGCAGCCGCTCCAGCCGGCGCACCACGTCGTAGCCGAGGTAGCCGACCATCCCGCCGGTCAGCGGCGGCAGTTCCAGGCCCGGGATGCCGTGCGGGGTGTGCAACGCGGCGACGGTGGCCCGGAGCACCTCCAGCGGATCGCCGTCCACCGGCACGCCCACCGGTGGGGTGCCCAGCCAGCGGGCCCGCCCGGCCGCCTCGGTGAGCACCGCCGCGCTGTGCACGCCCACGAACGAATAGCGCGACCACGAGCGGCCGTTCTCGGCGGATTCCAGCAGGAAGGTGCCGGGCCGCTCGGCGGCGAGCTTGCGGTACAGGCCCACGGGGGTGTCGCCGTCGGCCAGGAAGCGCCGGGTGACGGGGATGACCCGCCGGTCGCGCGCGAGCGTCCGGAAGGTGTCGAGGTCGGGGGTGACGGTTCCGGTGGTCATGGCGTGCGCAATCTCCCGGGCAGCGAGGTCGGGCGGAGCCGGGACCACGCGGGCCCGGGGTCGGCGGCGGTCAGTCGGAGACGGGCAGGACGTCCGCGTCGAAGCATGTGCGGTCGCCGGTGTGGCACGCGGCGCCGGTCTGCTCGACCCGCACGAGCACGGCGTCGCCGTCGCAGTCGAGTGCGACCGAGAGGACCTTCTGCACGTGGCCGGAGGTGTCGCCCTTGACCCAGTACTCCTGCCGGCTGCGGCTCCAGTAGGTGCAGCGGCCGGTGGTCAGCGTGCGATGCAGCGCCTCGTCGTCCATCCACCCGACCATCAGCACCTCGCCGGTGTCGCCGGCCTGCGCGACGGCGGCGATCAGGCCGTCGGGGTCGCGCTTGAGGCGCGCGGCGATGGTCGGGTCGAGGTCGGACGGCCGCGCGGGCGGGTGGGTGGCACCGGTCATGCGCGCATTGTCGCAGACCGGCGCGGCCCGCCCGGTCGGGTGTTCACAGGCCGGTACGAGCCGTACGCAGGGTGTCGATCGCGGCCTCGTCGCCCTCGATCTCGACCCGGGCCCGGTCCTTGCGGCCGAACAGGTACAGGAGCAGCTCGCCCGGGTGTCCGCTCAGCGTCACCACCGGCGTGCCCTTGTGCACGATCTGCGGCGGTTGCCCGGTCGCGGTGTCGGTGCGGCGCAGCGCCACGCCCACCGGGACACCGCGCAGCGCCATCCGCGAGGCGCCCTTGGCCCGCTTCCACAGGATCTCGGTGAGCTCGGGATCCAGTTCGCGCGGCTCGGCGCCGCCGGGCTGGGCCCGACGTACGTCCTCCAGGTGGATGAAGTACTCCATCGTGTTGGCCGCCGCGTCCACGCCGGGGATGCCGAACACGGACAACTTCGGCGGGCCGTCCGCGACCAGCCGCACGGTCTGCTCGTACGGCTTGGCCGCCTGCCGCAGCCGGACCTTCTCGGTGTAGCCCGCGAGCGGCGCGAGCATGATGCCCGGCGCCGAGTCGGGGCGGTGCTCGCGGACCACCAGGTGGGCGGCGAGGTCGCGGGTGGTCCAGCCCGCGCACAGGGTCGGCGCGTCCGGGCCCAGGACGCGCAGCAGTTCGGCGAGTGCGGCGCGTTCGGTGCGGGCGTGGGAAGTCGGCATGTGCCGATCCTTTTGCCCGCACCGGGCGCGGTCAAGGGGGGCCCGGGCCCCATTCGGCGGGTCCGCCGGACCGGGCCTGGTCGGTGCGGGTGGTCAGGGTGAGGCGGCCACCGGTGCGGAATCCTTCGGCTGATCGCTCTTTTGCTGCGCGCTCAGCCAGCGCAGCGCGTCCGGCAGCACCGCCTGCCAGGTCTTGAAGTTGTGTCCGCCAGTGGGCAGCAGCAGCGTGTCCACCTTCAGCGGCGGCTTGGCCAGCCGCTGGAACTCCTTGGTCTCGGGCAGGTTGGGCTCGCCGCTCTCGCTGCTGGTGAGCAGCAGGCTGACCGGCGGCATCGGCATGTTCTTCAGCCGCCACATCAGGTCGTTCTGGTTGCGGTAGGCCTTGCTGCCGCCGTACAGGTCGCCGGTGTCGCCGTCCAGCGGCGCGCCGTAGTCGGCGGACAGCGCGACGCCCGCGCCGATCCGGTCCGAGTGGAGCATGGCCAGTTTGGCCGAGCAGTAGCCGCCGGTGGAGTCACCGAGCATGGCCCAGTTGCGCGCTCCGGGCGCGACCCGGTACGCCTGGCTGATCGCCTCGGGCAGGTCCTGGCTGAAGAACATGCCCACCTGCGGTCCGCCGGGCACGTCGGTGCACTCGGTGTCGCGGTCGGCACCGACGCTCGGTTTCATCATCACGTAGATGGTGGGCTGGACCCGGCCCGCGGCTATCTCGTTCGCGGCGAACTTGGGCAGTTCCAGGCGGGTGACCAGGTTGCGCTCGTTGCCCGGG
Source organism: Embleya sp. NPDC005575 (assembly GCF_040605455.1). Lineage (NCBI taxonomy): Bacteria > Bacillati > Actinomycetota > Actinomycetes > Kitasatosporales > Streptomycetaceae > Embleya > Embleya sp. NPDC005575. Next base: position 4,726 of record NZ_JBEXCV010000055.1, read on the forward strand.
TAGCCGGTGAGCACGACCACGACCGGGAAGCGCCGGTCCTTGTACTGCGCCTGGAAGTACTGCGGCGGCAGGTACACCAGCGCCGGCGTGCCCATCCCGCTGCGTCGGCCGGCCACGTCCACCAGCATGATCCGACCCGCGGCCTGGGGGTTCTTGCCCTGCGGGACGTCGATCGTCTCGGTCCCGTTCTCCTTGACCAGTCTGGGTACGTCACCGGGGCCGGAGGCGCCGAAGTTCACCACGGGCTTTCCGGTGTGCCCGAGCAGGTCGTCCCAGGTGGTGTAGAAGACGAAGTAGCGGTTGCCGATCACCGCCACGGTGGCCATCAGCAGCACCTGTGCACTCAGCAGGATGCCGATCCGTCCCAGAATCGGCAGCACCCCCTGGCGGGACAACCTGGGCCAGAAGAACACGGCGGCTGCGAGCACCGCGAACGCGACGACGCCGAGCAGGATTATCAGTTTGAGGCTGGTGAGGCCCACAGCGGCGTCCTCGGTCTATGGATCATGGTCAGGGCACGCCCGTAAGACGCGCCCCGCGCGGGATTTGGTTGCGGGTCCCGGGCACGCTCCGGCACGACCGGCGCGAGCGCCCGAAACAGGGTGACATGCGGGAAAGATCCACTCCAAGCCGCGCCGCGCCGGCCGATCCCGGATCGAATCGAGGGTCCGAACGGGAATCGGGACCGTCACAGACGCCTTGTACTTTCATCGGACAATCATCCTTGGACAACCCTGTTGGACGGCCCCGTTCGCGGCGGCCGGATCCCCGTGAAAGTGAGCCCCGTGGCGGACAAGGTCGTGCTGCGACAAGGACTGCGCGTACTCGGCGTGGCGATCCGCGAGGAACCCAAAATCTTCGCCGCCGCGGTGAGCGCGAGCGCGGTGTACGGCGTGATGACCGTCGGCTCGGCGCTGGTGCTCGGCCGAGTCACCGACGACGTGATCATCCCGGCCTTCCGGGACGGGCGGACCACGGCCGGCGCGCTGGTCGGCGCGTTCGCGGCGGTGTTCGGGATCGCGCTGCTCAAGGCGTTCGGGGTGATCGGCCGTCGCCTGTGGGCGGGCGTGATGCAGTACCGCCTCCAGGCCACCTTCCGGCGCCGGGTCACCCGGCAATACCTGCGCCTGCCGCTCGCGTGGCACCACCGCCACCCCACCGGGACGCTGCTCTCCAACGCGAACGCCGACGTCGAGGCGGCCTGGAACCCGGTCGCGCCGCTGCCGATGGCCACCGGCGTGGTGGTGATGCTGTTCGTCGCGGCGATCTCGATGGTGCTCACCGACTGGGCGCTCGCGCTGGTCGGCTTCGTGATCTTCCCGGCGATCGCCGTGCTCAACGTGATCTACCAGCGCAAGCAAGGGCCGCTGGCGATGCGCGCGCAGGAGTTGCGCGCCGACGTCGCCGAGATCGCGCACGAGAGCTTCGACGGCGCGCTGGTGGTCAAGACGCTGGGCCGGGAGACCGAGGAGACCACCCGCTTCGCCGCCGCCTCGCGCGAGTTGGCCGACGCGAACATCGCGGTGGGCCGGGTCCGGGCCCTGTTCGACCCGATGCTGGAGGCGCTGCCCAGCTTCGGTGTGCTGCTGGTGCTGGTGGTCGGCACGGTCCGGGTCTCGCATGGGGACCTGGCTCCCGGCGACCTGGTGCAGGTGGCCTACCTGTTCACCCTGTTGGCCTTCCCCGTTCGGGCGATCGGCTGGCTGCTGGGCGACATGCCGCGCTCGGTGGTCGGCTTCGACCGGGTCAAGGGAGTGCTGGACGCCGAGGGCGAGCCCGTCTACGGGGCGATCGAGGGCGGCGACGCCTCGGCCGGTCCGGCCCGCCTGGAGGCCCGCGCGGTGCGCTTCGGCTACACCGACGACACCGACGTGCTGCACGACGTGGCCTTCGACGTCGAGCCCGGGCGCACCGTCGCGATCGTCGGCCCGACCGGCTCCGGCAAGTCCACGCTGGTGTCGCTGCTGGTGCGCCTGGTCGATCCGCTCGACGGCGGGATCCTGCTCGACGGCACCGACCTGCGCGACTATCGGCGCGGCGGGGTCGCGGCCACCGCCGCGCTGGTCCCGCAGCAGGCGTTCCTGTTCGACGACAGCGTGCGCGACAACATCACCCTGGGTCTGGACCTGGACGACGCGGCGGTGCACGAGGCGCTGCGGATCGCCCAGGCCGACTTCGTGGCCGCGCTGCCCGAGGGCCTGGACACCCAGGTGGGCGAGCGCGGGACCACGCTGTCGGGGGGCCAACGCCAGCGGATCGCGCTGGCTCGGGCACTGGTGCGCCGGCCGCGCCTGCTGGTCCTGGACGACGCGACGTCGGCCGTGGACCCGCGGGTGGAGGCGGCCATCCTGCACGGCCTGCGCGACGCGGGGCCGGCGACCGTGGTCGTGGTCGCCTACCGCAAGGCCACCATCGCGCTCGCCGACGAGGTGGTCTACGTCGAGGGCGGCCGGGTGCTCGATCGCGGCCCGCACCACGAACTGCTGGACCGTTCGGTGGGCTACCGCCGGTTGGTCAACGCCTACGAGCGGGCCGCGCGCGAGGGCGCGGACGAGGACATCGACATCGACATCGACGTCAGCGAGGCCGAGGAGGCCACGGCTTCATGAGTATCGCCACCGTCGTGCGCAAGGCGCCCGAACCCGACCCGAAACCCGGTTCGCGGATCGGCGCCGACCCCGACTCCGCAAAACCCGCCGAGTCCGGCCTGAGCGTGCTGCGCCGCGGCCTGCGGATGACACCGGAGTTCACCGAGGGCCTGATCGTCACGCTGCTGCTCGCCGTGGTCGGCACGGCCGGGCGCATCGTGGTGCCGCTGGCCGTGCAGCAGACCATCGACCGGGGGCTGCGCGCCGACGCCGGTCCCGACCTGACCGTGGTGCGCACGATGGCCGCGGTCGCGGCGCTCGCGGTGGTGGTCACGGCGGTGTCCGCGTACGCGATGAACGTGCGCCTGTACCGCACCAGCGAGCGCGGCCTGTCCACCCTGCGGGTGGCCGCGTTCCGGCACATCCACGACCTGTCCACGCTGCACCAGCAGTCCGAGAAGCGCGGCTCGCTGGTCTCACGGGTGACCGGCGACGTGGACACGATCAGCCGGTTCATCCAGTTCGGCGGCCTGCTGCTGATCGTCAGCGTCGGGCAGATCGCGCTGGTGACGGTGCTGATGTTCGTCTACTCGTGGCAGCTCACGCTGTTGGTGTGGGTGTGCTTCGCGCCGCTGTACTTCTTCATGCGCGCGGTGCAAAAGCGCATCGCCGCGGCCTACTCGCACGTACGGGTGGCCATGGGTCGCATGCTCGGTGCCATCGCGGAGCCGGTCGTGGGCGCCGCGATCGTGCGCGCGCACGGCATCGAGGAGCGCACCGCGCATCGCATCGACGAGTCGGTGAACGCGCACCGGGACGCGCAGAGCCGTGCCCAGTTGTTCGTCGCGCTGACCTTCCCGATGGGCGAGTTCGTGGTCGGCCTGGCCAACGGGCTCGTGGTCGTGGTGGGTGTTCGGCTGGGCATCGACGGGCAGCTCAGCGTCGGCGAGCTGGTCGCCTTCCTGTTCCTGGTCACGCTGTTCGTGGGCCCGGTTCAGATGGGCGTGGAGATCCTCAATGAGGCACAGAACGCGCTCGCGGGCTGGCGCCGGGTGCTCGAGGTGCTGGACGCGGAACCGGACATCGCCGACCCGGGCGAGGCGGGCGAGGTACTCGCGCGCGGCCCGGTCGAGGTCGCCTTCGACCACGTCTCGTACGGCTATCCGGGCGGGCCGCGGATCCTGCACGACGTGGACGTGACGCTCGCGCCCAGGACCCGGGTCGCGGTGGTGGGCGAGACCGGTTCGGGCAAGACCACGTTCGCCAAGCTGCTGACCCGGCTGGTCGACCCGGACGAGGGCCGGGTGCTCCTGGACGGCGTCGAACTGCCCCGGGTGCGCTTCTCGTCGCTGCGGGCCCGAGTGGTGATGGTGCCGCAGGAGGGCTTCCTGTTCGACGCCACGCTGCGCGAGAACGTGCGGTACGGCCGGCCGGACGCGGACGACGCGGCCATCCGCACCGCGTTCACCGACCTCGGGCTGGCCGACTGGCTGGCCGGGCTGGCCGGGGGTCTGGACACCGCGGTGGGCCAGCGCGGCGAGTCTTTGTCGGCGGGCGAGCGGCAGTTGGTCGCGCTGGTGCGGGCCTACATCGCCGACCCGGACCTGCTGGTCCTGGACGAGGCGACGTCGGCGGTGGACCCGGCCACCGAGGTGCGGATAGGGCGGGCCCTGGACGGGCTGACCCGGGGCCGCACCGCGGTGTTCATCGCGCACCGGATGTCCACGGCCGAATCGGCCGACGAGGTACTCGTGTTCGACGCCGGAAAGCTCGTCGAACGCGGCCCGCACTCTCGCCTGGTCGGGGCCGGCGGGATCTACTCGCGGCTGCACGCCTCGTGGATGGCCCAGCAGAAGCCGGCACCGCGCTGAACCGGCCCGCGGCCGGTCGTCCCCACCCGCCGGGCGGACCGAGGCTCGGTCCGCCCGCCGAGTGGGGACATCTCCCGCACCGACCGCTGTTCCAGGGCGGCTATTTCAGCGGTGCCGTCAGCTTCTTGGTCTCGTCCGTGTAGGACACCAGGCACTGGACCTCGCGGTCCCCGCTGCTCCAGCCGGATTCCTTCGGATAGATGTACAACCAGGTCAGCTGATCGGCCTGCGGTTGCCGGGCGATCACCGGCTCGGCGATCGGCTTGCACACCGCGGACGCCTTCGTGTCCATCTCCGAGTCGCCGGGCCAGGTGCCGTCCGGCAGCGCGACGTTCTTGATGTGCTGGCCGTCGTGCGAACTCGTGCACGCGACCTTGTCGACGTCCGTGCTGCCCGTGGCGAACGAGACGCAGTCGCCCGGGCTGAGCGGGACCTTCTTGACCGCGACGCTGCCGTTGGAGTTGGTCGCCACCGGCGTGGTGGCGGGCGGCTCCGTGCTCGGCGGCTCGGCGGAGGGCGGCTCCGGCGCGTCGGTGGTCGGTCCGGTGGTGGTCGGCGGTGCGCTGGTGCGCCCGGCCGTGGTGTCCGTCGGACCTGCCTTGTCGCCCTTCTTGTCGTCCCCGCCCAGGTTCAGCACCAAGGCGATCACGCCGCCGGCGATGACCAGGGCGACGACCACCACGATCACGACCACACGCCCGCCGCCCCGGCCGCCGGACGGGCCGCCGGGGCCACCCGGACCGTAGGGAGGGCCGCCGCCGTAGGGGGGACCGCCGCCGTACGGCGGGCCGCCGCCTCCGTACGGCGGGCCGCCGATCGTCGGGCCGTCGTAGGGCGGGTTCGCGGGAGGTGGACCCGCGGGAGGTGGGCCCGCGGGGCCACCGGGGTAGCCGCCCGCACCTCCGCCGTAGCCGCCGCTTTGATTGCCGCCGGGATATCCGCCGGGAGTGCTCATCAGGTCGATCCCTCCCCCAAGGGCCGAGCGCCCGGGTCAGCGCAGTGGCTTGGTGAGTGTCTGCCCCGACTTGTACTTCACGATGCAGGTCACCTTGCGGCGACCGATGTCCCACCCCGGCTGCTTGGGGTAGGTGTAGGTGAAGGTGAACTGCGATGAATCGGACCGGCCGCCGACCGCCGTGTTCATCGCCGGGGTGCACTTCGACTCGGTCTGATCCGTGATCGAGGCTTCACCCGGGTAGGTGCTGCCGCTCAGTTCGAAGGTCATGATGACCTCGCCGTTGTGCGTGCTGGTGCAGGACTTCTTGTCGATGGTGCCCGAGGTGGTGTCCAGGGTGACGCAGTCCCCCTTGGACAGGTCCACGTACTGGACCTCGGAAGGCAGGTCCGGATCCGCCGTGCCGGACGCGGTGGTCCGGGGCGTGGTCGGGCGGGAGGTCGTCGGCCGCGTGGTGGGCGGCGCGCTCGCGCTGCTCGACGGCGAGGAACTCGTCGAGCCGGTCGCGCTGTTCGTGGGCGAGGCCTTGTCCTTCTTGTCGTCGCCGCCCAGCACCACCACCAGCGTGGCGATGATGCCACCGACCACGACGATCGCGGCGATCACCACGGCGATCAGCGGGCCCTTGCCCGAGCCGCCCTGGTTGGGCCCTGGCGGCATGCCGCCGCCGTAGCCTCCGCCGCCGTAGTTGCCGGGGTACTGCGGCCCGCCGCCGGCCCCCGGGTATTGCGGGGAGCCAGCGTACGGGTTCTGCGGCGGCGGGTACTGCTGGCCGCCCTGCGGGTATTGCTGACCGCCCTGCGGGTACTGCTGCCCCGGGTACGGCTGATTGCTCGGATAACCCTGGCCTGGCTGCTGCCCGTAGCCGGGGTAGCCACCCTGTCCGGGTGATGGCGGCGTCGTCATGTGCCTAGCCTGCCTGATCGGGTGAAGCCACCGCTCTACCGGGCCCAACTACTTGACTCCGAGTCAGATGATCGTTGTGGGACCGGAATCCTTCCGTGACCCGATTTCACGTCCGGCGGCTCGCGACTGCCGACGAAACGGTCCGCTCGACACGGCCACGAGCACCCCCAGGAGTATCGCGCCGCCGCCGGCGGTGAACACCGCCGAGGGGCCGTGGGCCGAGGCGACGAGGCCGCCGACCGGATACAGCAGCGGGATCAGGCCGACCCCGACCAGCATCTGGATCCCGGTCACCCGACCCAGCGCACTCGGCGCACAGGTGGTCTGCACGAGGGCGTTGCCGGAGGCGCCAACCACGCCGGTGCCCACGCCCAGCACCGCCGCACAGGCCACCGCGATCCCGATCCCGGATGCGTAGCCCAGGCCGACCATGCTCGTGGCCATCACGAGCATCCCCACCGGCAGCAGGAGCCCCGGACGCGGCACCCGGCCCGCAACCGTCAGTCCCAGGGCGCCGATCGCCGCGCCGGCCCCCCACGCACCCATTACCAGACCCATCCCGCCCGGCCCCCAGCCCGCGTCGTCGGCGAGCAGCACGATGCCGATGTTCATCGGGATGGCGAAGCCCGCCTCCATCAGCGCGGTGACCACCAGAAGCGACCGCAGCACCCGATGCCGAGCCACGTGACGCAGGCCCGCCCACAGGCCCAACTCCGGCTCCTCGGTGCCCACTTGCGCCGCCGGGACGGGCCCCGGGCGAAGTCGCCACAGCAATGCGAGGGAGAGTGCGAACAGGGCCGCGTTGAGCATGAAGGCCGACTCGGTGTCGCCCCACGCCAACACCGCGCCGCCGATCGGCGCGGACACCACGGTGGCCATCCGCTGGGACAACGCGCGCATCCCCTGCACCCGGACCAGTTGGGTACGCGCGGTCAGCCGCACCGGTAACGCACCGACGGCGGGCATGAACAACGCGTCCACCGCGCCGAACACCAGCGCGATCGCCACCAGCAGCCAGATCGCCGGACTGCTCGACCACACCGCGAGCGCGGCGATCAGCATTACCACGCAGCGCACCAGGTCGCTGCCGATCAACACCCGGCGCGGCCCGTACCGGTCCGCGATCGCGCCGCCGGGCAACATCAGCAGCGCCCGGGGCAACGACCCGGCGGCCAGTACCAGACCGGTCCGGGTGGCGTCGCCGCCGCGCACCGCTGTCCAGGACAGCGCCAGGAACCAGATCTGATCGCCGATCAGGGACGCGGTGAAGGCGCCGAGCCAGGCCAGGACGCGCGGGTCGCGATGGGCGAGCCGCGGGGTCGCGGCGGTGGCGGTCCTCGTGACGGCCATGGTCGTCCCCGTTCCGGTAGGCGGTCGTGGTGTGCGGAGGTGCCGGGCGGCGGGGCCGGGTCCGTCACAGGCGGTACGGGAAGCCGCGGCAGTAGATCTCCACGTGCTCGGCGCCGGGGGTCTCCCGGCCCCGGTAGCCGTCCACGAGTTCCTCGAAGGCGCCCGCCAGTTCGCGCAACTCGGCGGCGGTCAGGCGGAGCGTGGGCGCGCCGCTGAAGGCCGCGTCCGCCCACTCCGCGCCCCACGACTGCATCTCGTCCAGGAAGCGCCGGTAGCGGTCCTCGGACTGCGATCCCAGCACCCGCGCGATGCTCGCGGACAGCTCCCGGCCGACCCGGTCCTCGGCGAAGTCGCCGAGCGAGAAGGTGAGGTCCTCGACCACCTTCCACCAGCGCTCGCGCCCGTCCTGCGCCGGCTCGGGGTCCTCGACCACGAAGCCGTGTCCGGCCAGCGTGCGCACGTGGTAGCTGACCAGCGCCGGGGTCGCGTCGACCCGCTTGGCCAGCATCGACGCGGTGGCCGGACCGCCGGCGTGCAACATCCGCAGCAGGGTGATCCGCAGCGGGTGGGTGAACACCTTGAGGGTCTGGACGTCCTTGATCATCCGGCGCGCCGGCGGCTGTTCGCTCACGACTTCAGCCTAGGTATGAAAATTTCCTTTCGCAATAAGTCTTTCGAAATAAATCCTTCGCAGGAACCCGTATCCGCCCACGAAAAAGCCGACCGCACATGCGGTCGGCTTCCTCATGGCGGGCGGGCACTCAGCGGATCGGGTGCCCCGCCGCCCGCAACACGTCCTTGACCTGCGGGATCCGCAGCATGCCGAAGTGGAACACGCTGGCCGCGAGCACCGCGTCCGCGCCCGCGTCCACCGCGGGTGCGAAGTGCTCCGGCGCACCGGCGCCACCGGAGGCAATCACCGGGATGCCCACCTCGGCCCGGACCAGTCGGATCAACTCCAGGTCGTAGCCGTCCTTGGTGCCGTCCGCGTCCATCGAGTTGAGCAGGATCTCGCCCGCGCCCAGCTCGGCCGCCTTCGCCGCCCACTCGACCGCGTCGATGCCGGTGCCGGTACGCCCGCCGTGCGTGGTCACCTCGAAGCCCGGCGTGCCGTCCCGGCGCCGCCGCGCGTCCACCGAGAGCACCAGCACCTGCGAACCGAACCGATCCGCGATCTCGGCGATCAGCTCGGGGCGCAGGATGGCCGCGGTGTTCACGCCCACCTTGTCCGCGCCCGCGCGCAGCAGCTTGTCCACGTCCTCGACCGCGCGCACCCCGCCGCCGACGGTGAGCGGGATGAACACCTGCTCGGCGGTGCGCCGCACCACGTCGTAGGTGGTCTCCCGGTTGCCCGAGGACGCGGTGATGTCGAGGAAGACCAGTTCGTCCGCGCCCTCGGCGTCGTACACCCGGGCCATCTCGACCGGGTCGCCCGCGTCCCGCAGATTCTGGAAGTTGACGCCCTTGACCACCCTGCCGGCGTCCACGTCCAGGCACGGGATCACCCGCACGGCCAGCGTCACGAGGTCCTCCTCCCCCGGTACGCGTCCACCTCGACCTCGACCAGCATCCGCGAGTCGATCAGCCCGGCCACCACGACCATGGTCGCGGCGGGCGGGGTCTCGGCGAACAGCTCGGCGTGCGCGCGGCCCACGTCGTCCGCGTCGCGGGCGTGCGTGATGAACATCCGGGTGCGCACCACGTCCGACGTGCCCAGCCCGAAGTGCTCCAGCGCGTCCAACGCGATCCCAAACGCCGCGAGTGCCTGGTGGTGCGGGTCGCCCTCGTGCGCGAGGTTGCCCTCGACGATCGCGGTGCAGCCCGACACGTGTACGTATTCGCCGACCGCGACGGCGCGCGAGTAGCCGAAGTCTTCCTCCCACCGCCCGCCGGACGAATATCGCTCGATGTTGCCCGAGTTGTCGCTTCCCGTCACCGGGACACCGCCTCCAACGCCTCTTCGAGGGTGAACGCCTGGGCGTACAGCGCCTTGCCGACGATCGAGCCTTCCACACCCAGCGGCACCAGTTCGGCGATGGCGCGCAGATCCGCCAGCGAGGAGACCCCGCCCGAGGCCACCACCGGGCGATCCGTGGCCGCGCACACGTCCCGGAGCAGTTGCAGGTTCGGGCCGGTCAGGGTGCCGTCCTTGTTCACGTCGGTGACCACGTAGCGCGCGCAGCCGTCCGCGTCCAGGCGGGCCAGCGTCTCGAACAGCTCGCCGCCCTCGCGGGTCCAGCCGCGCCCGGCCAGCGTGGTGCCGCGCACGTCCAGGCCGACCGCGATCCGGTCCCCGTGCCGGGCGATCGCCGAACGCACCCAGTCCGGCGTCTCCAGCGCGGCGGTGCCCAGGTTGACCCGCCGGCAGCCGGTGGACAGCGCCGCCTCCAGCGACGCGTCGTCGCGGATGCCGCCGGACAGCTCGACCTTGACGTCGAGCCGGCCGACCACGTCGGCGAGCAGCTCGCGGTTGCTGCCCTTGCCGAACGCGGCGTCCAGGTCGACCAGGTGGATCCACTCGGCGCCGGCGCTCTGCCAGGCCAGTGCGGCGGCCAGCGGGTCGCCGTAGGAGGTCTCCGACCCGGCCTCGCCCTTGACCAGGCGGACGGCCTGGCCGTCGGCGACGTCGACGGCGGGCAGCAGTTCGAGGCGGTGGGTCTGCGTCATGACGGTTGCGATCCTCAAAAGTTCGTGGCGGACGGTGTGTTCACGGGCGCGACGGAACGCGGCGGGGTGGACCGGGGGCAAGACCGCCCGGGCGCGGCTACAGGGTCGCGAGCCAGTTGCGCAGCAGCTGCGCACCGGCCTCGCCGGACTTCTCCGGGTGGAACTGGGTGGCGCTGAGCGCGCCGTTCTCGACGGCGGCCACGAACGGCGTGCCGTGTGTACTCCAGGTGACGTCCGGCGGGATGTGCGGGCCGTCCTGGACCACCGGCATCTCCCACGTGCGCACCGCGTAGGAGTGCACGAAGTAGTACCGCGTATCGGCGTCGGCGCCCTGGAACAGCACGCTGCCCGCAGGTGCCTCGACGGTGTTCCAGCCCATGTGCGGCACCACCGGCGCGGCGAGCCGCTCGACCGTGCCGGGCCACTGGGCGCAGCCCTCGGTGGCCACACCGTGCTCGACGCCGCGCGCGAACAGGATCTGCATCCCGACGCAGATGCCCAGTACCGGCCGGCCGCCGGCGAGCCGCTTGTCCACGATGGTGTCGCCGCGGACCGCCTTGAGGCCCTCCATGCACGCGGCGAACGCGCCGACGCCGGGCACCAGGAGTCCGTCGGCGTTCAGTGCGGCCTTGTGGTCGGCGCTGATCTCGACGTCGGCGCCGGCGTGCACGAGCGCCCGCTCGGCCGAGCGCACGTTCCCGAAGCCGTAGTCCAGGACGATGACCTTCTTGGGCACGTGCCTATCCGATCTTCAGGACGCCGGCCGCGATCGAGAAGAACGCGCCGACGGCGAGCAGGGCGATGACACTCTTGGGCAGTCCCTGCTTGACGAACGAGATGCACCCGCCGACCAGGAACAGGCCGAACACGATCAAAACCATCGCCCCGGTGCTCACAGCGCGCCCTTCGTGGAGGGGATCACGCCGGCCCGGCGCGGGTCGAGCACACACGCGTCGGACAGCGCCCGGGCCAGCGCCTTGAACTGGGCCTCGACGATGTGGTGCGCGTTGCGCCCGTAGGGCACGTGTACGTGCAGGCAGATCTGCGCCTGGGCGACGAACGACTCCAGGATGTGCCGGGTCAGCGTGGTGTCGTAGTCCGGACCGATCATCGGCGCGATACCGGCCGGCTCCGAATGCACCAGGTACGGCCGGCCGGACAGGTCCACGGTGACCTGCGCGAGCGCCTCGTCCAGCGGCACGGACGCGTCGGCGAACCGGCGGATGCCCTTCTTGTCGCCGAGCGCCTGCCGGAACGCGGCGCCGAGCGCGAGCGCGGTGTCCTCGATCGTGTGGTGCGCGTCGATGTGCAGGTCACCGCGGGTCTTGACGGTCAGGTCGAACAGGCCGTGCTTGCCGAGCTGGTCGAGCATGTGGTCGAAGAAGCCGACGCCGGTCGCGACGTCGACCTTCCCCGAGCCGTCGAGGTCGATCTCGACCTCGACGGACGTTTCCTTCGTGGCGCGTTCGACGCGACCGGTTCTTGCCATGACGGTGATTTCGACTTTCTCTCAGTCCTTCGGACTCGCGCTCTTCAGGACGTGACGCATCGCATCCAGGAAGGCCGTGTTCTCGGCGTCCGTGCCGGCGGTCACGCGCAGCATGCCCGGGACCCCGTTGTCGCGGACCAGGACCCCCTGTTCGAGGATCCCCGCCCAGACCGCGTGCGGGTCCTCGAACCGGCCGAACTGGACGAAGTTGGCGTCCGAGTCGGTCACCTCGCAGCCCAGCGCGCGCAGTTCGCCGACCAGCCGGTCGCGCTGCTCCTTGAGCTCGCGGACGTAGCCGAGCAGGGTGTCCTCGAACTCCAGACAGGCCAGCGCGGTGGCCTGGTTGACGGCCGAGAGGTGGTACGGCAGGCGCACCAACTGGACGGCGTCCACCACGCCCGCGTCCGCCGCCAGGTAGCCCAGCCGCAGCCCGGCCGCGCCGAACGCCTTGGACATCGTGCGGGTCACCACCAGGTGCGGCCGGCCGGCGAGCAGCGGCAGCAGCGAGTCGGAGTGCGCGAACTCGACGTACGCCTCGTCCACGATCACCAGCGACGGTCGGGCGGCCTGCGCGGCGTCGTACACCTTCTCGACCACCTCGCGGGCCAGCGCGGTGCCGGTCGGGTTGTTCGGCGAGCACAGGAACACCACGTTGGGCCGGTGCTCGGCGATCCGCGCCAGCGCCTCGTCGAGGTCGATCTCGTAGTCCCCGTCCCGCATGCCGGAGATCCACCCGGTGCCGGTACCGCGCGCGATCAGCGCGTGCATCGAGTAGGACGGGTCGAAGCCGAGCGCGGTGCGCCCGGGGCCGCCGAACGCCTGGAGCAGTTGCTGGAGCACCTCGTTGGAGCCGTTGGCCGCCCACACCCGGTCCGCGGTCAGCGGGTGGCCGCCGGTTCGGGACAGGTACGCGGCCAGCGCGGTGCGCAGCTCGACCGCGTCCCGATCCGGGTAGCGGTTCAGGTCACGGGCGGCGACGGCGACCCGCTCGGCGATCCGGGCCACCAGGGCGTCCGGGAGCGGATACGGGTTCTCGTTCGTGTTCAGCCGCACCGGGACGCGCAACTGCGGTGCGCCGTACGGCGACTGACCGCGCAGTTCGTCCCGGATCGGCAGGCTGTCCAGGTCGGTCACCGGCCCTCCTCCCAGGCCGCGAGACCGGCCAGCTCGCCCGTCGCGAACCGGGCCCGCACCGCCTCGCCGTGCGCGGGCAGGTCCTCCGCGTCGGCGAGCACGCTCACGTGCTCGGCGACGTCGGCCAGCGCCGCGCGCGAGTAGTCCACGACGTGGATGCCGCGCAGGAAGGACTGCACGGACAGACCCGAGGAGTGGCACGCGCAACCGCCGGTGGGCAGCACGTGGTTGGACCCGGCGCAGTAGTCGCCGAGCGAGACCGGCGCGAAGGCGCCGACGAAGATCGCGCCCGCGTTGCGCACGCGTGCGGCGACCCCGGCCGCATCCGCGGTCTGGATCTCCAGGTGCTCTGCGCCGTAGGCGTCCACCACCCGCAGGCCGTCGTCCACCGAGTCGACCAGCACGACGGCGGACTGCCGGCCGGCCAGCGCCTCGGTGACCCGCTCGCGGTGCCGGGTGGCGTCCACCCGGGTCTTGAGCTCCTCGACGACCGCATCGGCCAGCGGCTCGGAGTCGGTGACCAGGATCGACGCGGCCAGCGTGTCGTGCTCGGCCTGGCTGATCAGGTCGGCCGCGACGTGCCCGGCATCCGCGGTGTCGTCGGCGAGCACGGCGATCTCGGTCGGGCCGGCCTCGGCGTCGATCCCGATCCGGCCCTTGAGCAGCCGCTTGGCGGCGGCGACATAGATGTTGCCGGGACCGGTGACCAGGCGCACCGGCGCACACGAGCCCGCGCCGTACGCGAACATCGCCACCGCCTGGGCGCCGCCGACCGCGTACACCTCGTCCACCCCGAGCAGCGCGCACGCGGCCAGGATGGTCGGGTGCGGCAGCCCGCCGAAGTCGGCCTGCGGCGGCGAGGCGATCGCCATCGAGGCGACACCGGCCTCCTGCGCGGGGACCACGTTCATGATCACCGACGACGGGTAGACGGCGTTGCCGCCCGGTACGTACAGCCCGACCCGCTCGACCGGGACCCATCGCTCGGTGACCGTGCCGCCGGGCACGACCTGCACGGTGACGTCCTGCCGGCGCTGCTCGCGGTGCACCAGCCGGGCCCGGTGGATGGACTCCTCCAAGGCCGCGCGCACCTTGGGCGCGAGCGCCTCCAGCGCACCGGCGATCGCCTCGGCGGGCACCCGGATGTCGGTCAGTCGTACACCGTCGAAGCGCTCGGTGATCTCGATCAGCGCCTCGACGCCGCGATGACGCACGTCCTCGCAGATGGGGCGCACCTTCTCCAGGGCCGCCTCGACGTCGAGTTCGGCTCGGGGCAACACATCGCGCAGTGCGGCGGGGCTGTCCAGGACAGCTCGCGAGGCGGGACCGCGCAGGTCGATACGGGAGATCACCTGCCCCAGTGTAGAGACGGCCCGGGCGAAGCCGTCCTTGTGTGTCGGACAGTGAGACACGCGATCATGGGCGGGAAGCAGCAGCCTTCCAGTGTCGGGGGACCGCGGATGAGCACACCGCCGGGGCATTTGAGCGCGACCGAGATACGCGTGTGGGAGGCGTATCGACGGGGCGAACGACTGGATCTGAGAACGGGCCTGCCCGCGGACGACGATCCGCGGCTGGGCGCCGCGTGGGGGCCGGATCGCACGATCCGGGCGCAGGTACTCGCGCAGGTGCTGCTCCAGCCGCCGCAGGCCGAACCCGGGCACACCACCGCGCTGCGGATCACCGGGGCCCGGGTGGTGGGCCCGCTGGAGTTGGGCGGTGCCCGCCTGGACGCCTACTTCTCGATGATCGGCTGCCTCTTCGAGGACGCGATCGTGTTGAACCTGGCCTCCACCCGGACGATCAATTTGCGGGAGTGCGTGTTCACCGTGCTGCACGGCCGCAACATGCGGGTGGACGGCGACCTGGTGCTGCTGCGCTGCGAGGTGTCGGGCGGCTTGCGGATCCTGGACTCGCGGGTGGACAACGACCTGCGGATCGACGACTGCGTGCTGGGGCCGGGCGACTACGACCGGACCGTGTACGCGAACGGCCTCCAGGTCGGCGCGGACGCGAGCTTCAACCGCTCGGTGTTCACCGGCCAGGTGAGCCTGCACGGGGCGCGCTTCGGCGGGCCGGTGAGGTTCACCGGGGCCCGGGTCGAGCGGCCCGGTGAACTGGCCCTGGACCTGGGGCGGATATCCGTCGAGCACTCGCTGTTCCTGACCGGTGGCTTCGCGATCACCGGTTCGATCAGGCTCAATGACGCGCGCGTGGGCGGCGCGATCGTGCTGGCCGGCGGCGTCGCCTGTGCGAACCCGGACGAGCAGCTCTCCCTGTGGCGGGTGGTGGCCGGCGGATTCCATCTGGCGCTGACCGCCCCGCCGCGAGGTCGGATCACGCTCAACGGCGCGTCGGTGGGCATCCTGACGGACACCCCCCACACCTGGCCCGCGGCCGGTGACCTGGACATCGCCGAGCTGACCTACACCACGCGGCGGGCGGCGGCCCCCGCCGAAGTTGCCGACCGGATCGACTGGGTCGAACGCGGCACCGCCGAGTACGCGCCCCAGCCCTACGACCAACTCGCGAGCGTGTACCGGGCGGCCGGTGAGGACGAGCACGCGCGCACCGTGCTGCTGGCCAAGCAGCGGCGCCGACGCGCCGGGCTGGGCCCGGCAGGTCGACTGTGGGGCCACGTGCAGGACGTGGCGATCGGCTACGGCTACCGCCCGGGACGGGCCTTCGGGTGGCTGATCGCACTGATCGCGGTCGGCACGGCGGTGTTCGCCGCGGACCCGCCCGCACCGCTGAAGGCCGGCGAGGCGCCGCATTGGAATCCGTTCTGGTACACCCTCGACCTGTTGCTACCGGTGGTGACGCTCGGTCAGGACAGTGCGTGGAAGCCGACCGGGGTGGGCCAGTGGCTCGCCTACACGCTGATCCTGCTCGGCTGGGTGCTCGCCGGCGCCGCCGCCGCGGGTGCCGGTCGGGTGCTCAATCGTGCTTGAGGTCAATGGTCGACGCGGTCCGGCGGTCAGGCCCTACTCTTGGTCACCGTGACCGACCGGCTTCCGCTCTTCCCACTCAACTCGGTGCTCTACCCGGGTCTGGTGCTGCCCCTGCACATCTTCGAGGAGCGGTACCGCGCGCTGGTCCGGGACCTGGAGGTGCTGCCCCAAGCGGAGCAGCGGTTCGGCGTGGTCGCGCTGCGCACCGGGCGCGAGGTCGGCGACATCCAGGGCGATCCGCTGGAGATCCTGCATCCGGTGGGCTGTACCGCCGAGATCGCCACGATCAAGACGCACGAGGACGGCCGCTACGACCTGGTGGCCACCGGGGCGACCCGGTTCCGGCTGGTGTCCGTGGACGACTCGGGTCCCTACCTGTACGCCGAGGTGGAATACCTGGAGGACCCGGTCGGCGAGCGGGCCGACGTGCTCGGCCTGGCCGCGACCCGGGCGTTCGCCGAGTATCAGCGCCGGTTGCTCTCGGCTCAGCAGCGCACCCCGATGAGCCTGCCCGAGCTGCCCGACGACCCGGTGGTGCTGTCCTACCTGGTGGCCGCCGCGGTGGTGCTCGACCCGCACGACAAGCAGCGACTCCTGGAAGCCGAGGACGCGACCGTGCGGCTGACCGCGGAGGTCGAGTTGCTGCGTCGGGAGGCGGCGCTGCTGGACCATCTGCCGTCGCTGCCCGCCGTCGAGTTGCTGCGGCAGAGCATCGAACCCAACTGACCAGCGATCGAGGGGCCGCCGAGATGGCGAAGAGCAAGGCCAAGGGTGGACAGGGCACCCCGGCGACGGTCGCGCTGACCCGCGAAGGGATCGCGTTCACCGTGCACGCGTACGCACACGATCCGGACGCGGCGTCCTACGGCGAGGAGGCCGTCGCGGTGCTCGGCGTCCCGGCCGAGCGGGTGTTCAAGACGCTGCTGGCGGACGTGGACGGCGCGCTGACGGTCGCGGTGGTCCCGGTGGCGGGCAGGCTCGACCTGAAGGCACTCGCGGCGGCGGTCGGCGGCAAGCGCGCGGCGATGGCGGACCCCGCGGCGGCCGAGCGAGCCACCGGCTACGTGCTGGGCGGGATCAGCCCCCTGGGCCAAAAGCGCCGGCACCCCACGGTGGTGGACGAAAGCGCCCTCGCCCACCCGACGGTGTACGTCTCGGCCGGCCGCCGCGGCCTCGAAATCGAACTCGCCCCGGCGGACCTGATCCACCAGACCCGGGCACTCACGGCGCCGGTGGGCCGCACCTGACCGGTGGCCTCGAACGCCGCTCACCCCACACGGCACTCGACCACACCCAGCCGGGCCGACGCTTCGAGGCCGAGCCCGATCGACGCCCCGGGTCAGCCGAACCTCCGTCGGCCCGGCCGGCATCGAGGCCACCGGCCCGGCCCGCGCTTGAGGCCGACCCGCCCGCCGAACCGAGTACGACTCAACCCTCGTCCGGCTCCCGCTTCGTCAGGTCGACTCGCGGTGAGGCCGGCTGCGCCCACGGGAACTCCTGCCCCGGCTGCCACCCATAGGGCCCCGGCGACGTCGGCTCCCGGTCCGCCGGGGCGAATCCCGCGGACAGGCCGAGGAAGATCACCATCGACGCGATCGGCCACAGCAACAGCACGCCCTTGGCCTTGAGTTCGAGCGGCTGGTCGAACCGCTTGCCCAGGCCGATCCGGCGAACCTGCTCCACGATCCCGTCCGGGCCCAACCGCACGCCGATCTTGAACGCCAGGTACGACCCGGCCAGTCCGCCGACGGTGAGCGCGAGCGCGGTCGCCACACCCTGGCGGCGAAAGCGCCAGAACGCCGGAGGCGCCAACACGATGCCCGCGGCCACACCGCAGACCGCGAACCAACCGTCCAGCGCGATCGAGGTCTCCGTCTCGGGCGAGGTCTGGAAGACCCCTTCCTTGGTCGCGAGCAGCGGTACGCGCGGCGTCACCTGCTCCCAGATCACACCCACGATCGCGCCGACGACCAGGCACGCCGCGACCACGACGGCAAAGGCCACCACGTCGGTGCGGTAGCGCTGCCACAGCGTGGGAGGCGCGTCGGGCCCGGGCGCGAAGCCCACGTGCGCGCCCTCGGGCGACGGGTAGGGGTCGATATCCCCGGCAGACGTCATCTGGTCAGCGTCCCATGTGCGGATCGAGTGTGCGGATCGGGCCGGCGGCGTGACCCCGCGCGGTGGTGTGTCTGGTGGTCGGGGCGAAACAACGGGTGCGAACGGGTGCGACTACGCCCGGGTGCCGCGCCGGAAGGACCACGTGGCCAACGAGAGCATCACCACGCCGACCGCCGCGCAGACCGCGAGGTTGCCGCCGACCGCCGCCCAGTCCGGATCGCCGTAACTGGCGATGAACGCATCCACACCGTACGAGGACGGCAGCAGGTCGCGGGCCACAACGATCAACTCGGGCATCCGGTCCTCGGGCAGCACACCGAGCAACAGCGCGGCCGACATGCCCAGTTGGCCCAGCAGGGTGGCCAGTTCGGGGCGCGGCGCGAGCAGGCCGAAGACCGCGCCGATGCCCGCCAGGGCCGCGCCGGACAGCGGCACGACCAAGAGCAGCACCCACAGGTTGGCCAGTGGCAGTTGGAACATCAGCGCGCCGATCACGGCCGTGGCGACCGTACCGGGCAGGGTGAAGGACGCGTATGCGGCGGCCATGCCCAACACCACCGCGGCCGGGCGGACCGGCAGCGTCAGGTAGTAGTCGAGCGCGTTGGCCGCGCGCAGGTTGCCGAAGTGCTGGGCGAGCAGGTTGAGCGCGACGAAGGCGACCACGAGCACGCTGGAGCCGGCCACCACCGCCTCGCGCGCGGTGTCGCTGCCGGTGTCCACCACGCCGCGCATCAGGATCATGATCCCGACCGACTGGAACACCGCGACGAACAGCAGCGGGACCCGGGAGACGCGCACCCGGGAGAGTTGGGCGCGGTACACGGTCAGCAGCCCGGCGCCGAGCGACGTGGTCGGCGCGGGTACCACCGCCTCGGCCGACCGCGCCGGCGCGGTCTCGATGCTCGCTGCACTCACTGGGGTCGACACCCTCATCCCTTGACCAGTCCCTGGTGGCGCCCGCCGAGCGCGAGGTAGACGTCCTCCAGGCTCGGCGTGGACAGCGTGAAGTCGTCGAGCGCCTCGAACGCGGGCCCGGAGGTGACGCCGGCGAGCAGTTCGCGGGCCACTCCCGGTTCCATCCGGGTGCTCCAGCGCCGGCCGGTGCGCACCGCGGTCTGCGCGAGCATGCTCACCGCCGGGTCGTCCATCGGCGGGTCGGCCCGCCAGACCAGGTCGAGGCGGACCTCGTCGCCGACCATGGCCTTGAGGCCGCCGGGCGTGTCGCACGCGATCACCCGGCCCTCGTCGAGCACGGCGACCCGGTCCAGCACGGTCTCCGCCTCGATCACGTTGTGTGTCACCAGGAGCACGGTGGCGCTCTGCTCGGCCCGGCGGCGATCCACCGCGGCCCACACCGCGCGGCGCGCCACCGGGTCCATGCCGGTGGTCGGCTCGTCCAGGACCAGCACCGGGCGGGCGCCGACCAGTGCGGTGGCCACGCAGGCGAGCCGGCGCTGGCCACCGGAGAGCTTCTTGAGCGGTCGGTCCGCGATCGCGCCCAGTTCGAGTTCGTCGAGCACCGCGTCCCGCTCGGCCCGGGCCCGGGCGGCGTCCAGCGCGCGCAGCCGGGCGGTGGTCTCGATCGCCAGCGCGACGGTCAACTCGTCCAGCGCGCCGGATTCCTGCCCGAGATAGGCCACCAGGCGGGCGGCGGTCTCGGGTCGGCGCACCAGGTCGTGACCAAGCAGGTCGATCGTGCCGGTGTCCGGCCGCAGCAGGCCGGTGAGTTGGCGAACCAGGGTGGACTTGCCCGCGCCGTTGGGGCCGAGCAGGCCGAAGATCTCGCCTCGGCGCACATCCAGGTCGATCGCGTCGTTCGCGGTCACCACGTGCCGGTCCCGGCGACGCCCGGTGCGATACGTCCTGGTCAGTCCGCGCACCGTGAAGCACGGATCGGCCGCCATGGGCTCGCCGGGGATGGTCACGCTCCGCTCGTCCGTTCCGGGCAGCTTGTACATCCGACCCCGCGCGTCGTCCTGAAGGTGGTGGAGATGGCGTGCGACCCGCGCCTCGCGCCAAGTGGCCGAGTGGGGTGGCACACGACGGGACGACTCTACGCGGTCGCGTCGTCCGGCCGACCGCCCGCCTCCTTGGCGAGCAGGACCCGGGCCCGCTGCCATTGCTCGCGTGGGATCACCGCACGCCAGTCGATCGCCGCGAACGCGGCCTCGCGCTCCGGGTCCAACCTTCGGGTCGCCCGGGCGGCGGCCGGCTTGAGCAGGGCGAGCGGCCTGGTGGGCAGGCCCACCCGGGCGGTCTCCCGCTTGAGATTGGGCCACCACACCGTCGCCGCGTCGGTCAGCTCGTTCTCCGCCGCGTCCAGCCGGTGGAACGCGGCGAGCCGGCCGATCGCGCGGGCGATCACCCACTGCACCAGCGCGGCGAGGCCGAACAGCACGAGCAGCACGACGCCCGCCGGCGGGAACAGGAAGAGCAGCGGCACACCCGCCACGAGCAGCGGGTACTTGAGCAGGAACAGGAACTTCAGCCGACCCAGCACGACCTTTCCCACCAGGTAGCGGATCAGCAGGGCGGCCTGACGCGGGGTCAACCGGGTGTCCACGTTCGGGTCGAAGGCGGTCGCGCCGGCGGCGGAACGTTCCGCCGCAGCCCGGGAGGCGCCGCGGAAGCGTTGTCCCCGGCGCACCGCGCCGAATCCGGCCTTGCCGATCCTGGTCCATTTGCACATAGCGCGTCCTCCGTACGGTCCGCCGCCTGACCCGCACGTTAGCGCCCCGGGCGGGCTGCGGGGCACGGCCGGCGCGGACCGGACGCGCGGGTGGGCTCGCCGTGCTCGGGTACCGTACGGGTTTGACCACAAGCCCCCTAGGAGGCTCTCGACGTGGACGTGTGGCACATACTTCGCCCGTTGATCGTGCTTGTCTCGGTGATCGCCTTCACGGGTCTGGTGACCTGGGGAATGGCTCGCCTGGCCCGCGAAGTACAGACCCGCAAGCCGCTGACAGGACCCCTCTGGTCGATGATGCGGCGCGGACGCGCCTCGATCGTGGCGACGCTCGGCGCGTCGGTCCTGTTGCTCGCCGAACCCGCCGCCGGCCTGCCCGAACGCAGCCGCGGCATGATCCGGCACATCCTGGTGCTCGCGGTGATCGCCGCATGCTCGTGGTTGATCGTGCACGCGGTCACCCTGTTGGTGAACACCTCCTTCGAGCGCTACGCGGCAAACGCGACCGACACCGGCCGGGTGCGCCGGATCCAGACCCAGATCGCGCTGATCCGCCGCACCGCGGTGGCGATCGTCGGAATCATCACCTTCGCCGCGATGATCATGACCTTCCCGGGCATGAAAACCATCGGCACCAGCCTGCTGGCCTCCGCCGGTCTGCTCGGCGTGGTGGCCGGTCTGGCCGCGCAGAGCGCGCTGGCCAACCTGTTCGCGGGCCTTCAGATCGCGTTCAGCGACATGGTCCGGATCGGCGACTCGGTCGTGGTCAACCAGGAGATGGGCACGATCGAGGAGATCACCCTGACCTATCTGGTGGTCAACACGTGGGACCAGCGCCGGATCGTCATGCCGGTCTCCTACTTCACCTCCCGGCCGTTCGAGAACTGGTCGCGCACCGACACCCGGATGACCGGCACCGTCTTCCTTCACCTGGACCACTCGGCGCCGGTCGGCGAGCTGCGCGACGAACTGCACCGCATCCTCAAGGACACCGGCCTGTGGGACGGCCAGGGCTGGAGCCTGTACGTCACCGACACCACCCCGACCACGATCCTGGTCCGCGCCGTGGTCACCGCGCGCGACTCCGACGACCTGTGGACGCTGCGCTGCGAGGTGCGCGAGAAGCTGCTCGACTACCTGCGCTGCGAACACCCGTACGCGCTGCCCCGGATCGCCACCGCGCCCGCGCCGCTGGGCAACGAGGCGGTGGGTCCGTACAGCGGCAACGGACGCTTCGCCAAGACGCGCCAGGCCCCGCAGGTGCCCATGCAGACCGGCCCCCGCAAGTACGTGGACCTGGCCAAGAAGCCTCAGTCGTTGGCCGCCGCGGCGGCCGCGGCCGAGTCGATCTCGCTGAGGAAGTCCGAGGCGATCGCCCAGGCCCGCGAGGCGGCCTCGCGGTCGTAGTCCGGCAGGTCCGGGTCGGTGAACAGGTGACCGGCGCCGTGGTAGCGGTGGATCTCCACATCCGCCCCGGCCCGGCGCATGCCCAGGTACCAGGTGCCCAGCCAGTCCTCGGTTTCGAACGGGTCCGGCTCGGCCACGTGCAACTGCACCGGCACCTCGGTCGCGGCGTCCTCGCGCAGGTCGGAGGTGCCGTGGAACATCAGCAGCCCGGCCGCCGAGGAGTCCGCGAACGCGGCGTTCTGGGCGATCGAGGCGCCGAGCGAGAAGCCCGCGTAGACCAGGCCCGGACCGAGCCCGGCGGCGACCCGCACGGCGCGCCGGATCAGTTCGTCCGCGCCGATCTCGTCCTTGATCTCCATGCCCTCCTCGATCGACTCGGTGCCGCGCCCGTCGTACAGGTCGGGCACGGTCACCTCGTGCCCGTCCGCACGCAGCCGCTCCGCCGCGGCGTGAACGGCGGGGCGCAGCCCATAGGCCGAGTGGAACAGCACGATGCGGGACACGTGGGGGTCCTTCCGGGGACGTGATGCGACGAACGATCGGACAAAGGCTCAACGGTACCGGCCACCGGCACCCGTTCGGCGCAGGCCGCCACACCCGGTTCAGCGCATGCTGCGCAGGTCCAGGCGGCGTAGGACCCGGTCGGCGGCGGCCGGGTCCACGCCGCGCCGGCCCCGGGCCGCGATCACCTCGCGGCGCGCGGCGGCGGTCATCTCCGCCTCGATCTCGTGCAGCAGCCTGATCCGCCGGGAGCGCTCGACGACCGTGTCGGCCAGCTCCTCGGTCGTGCCCTCCGGTTTGAGCTCGGCGAGCAGCGCCTTCTGCCGGGCCCGCAGCCGCTGCACCATCTCGTCCGGGAGGTCGCGCTCCTCGTCCAATTCGCGCAGCCGGTGCAGCGCCGCCTTGGTCGCGGTCGCCGCGATCCGGCGCTCCTCACGGCTGTCCACGTCGTCCGCCTCGGAGACCCCGAGCCGGCGCACCAGCCAGGGCAGGCTGACCCCCTGGAGCAGCAGTGTCACCACGATCACACAGAACGCGATCGCGATCAGCCGCTGCCGTTCGGGAAACGCCTCGTCGGCGTCGGTGGTCAGCGGCAGGGCCAGTGCGAGCGCGATGGTCACCACGCCGCGCATCCCGGCCCACCACACCACGACGGTCTCCCGCGGGTCCGGGGTCTGCGTCTCGCCGGCGGTCGGCAGCCGGTTGTGCAGCCGTCGGGCCAGCGCCGCGACCGGGAACAGCCACAGGCCCCGGACCACGATCAGCACCAGCACCACCGCGCCGGCCTCCCAGAACAGCCGGACCCGGTCGCCGTGCAGGTCGTGGAAGATCTCCCACATCTCCAGGCCGATCACCCCGAACGCGACGCCGGTGACCACCAGGTCCACGACCTCCCAGAACGAGCGTCCGGTGAGCCGGCCGACCACGTTGTCCGCGTCCTCGGCGACGGAGCCCAGGTAGAAGGCGGTGGTCAGCACCGCGAGCACGCCGGAGCCGTGCAGTTCGTCGGCGACCACGTAGGCCAGGAACGGCACCAGCAGGGTGAGCAGGGTCTGCAGGGTGGGCTCGTCCAACCGGCCGAGCAACAACCGCCCGGCCAGGCCGACCGCCAAGCCGATCCCCACACCGACCACGGCGGACAGCGCGAGCATCCCCACCGCCCGGGCCGGCGAGAACGTCCCGCTGACCACGGCCGCGACCGCGACCTGGTAGAGCACAAGCGAGGTGACGTCGTTGAAGAGCCCCTCGCCCTCCAGGATCGACACCAATCGCCGGGGCAGCCGCAGACTCCCGGCCACCGCCGTGGCCGCCACCGGGTCCGGCGGCGCGACCAGCGCGCCCAGCGCGACCGCGCCCGCGAGCGGCAGTCCCGGCACCATCGCGTTCGCCACCGCCGCCACCGCGGCCGTGGTGACCAGCACGAGCGCGACCGCGAGCAGCACGATCGGCCGGGCGTTGGCGGCGAACTCGCGCCAGCTCGAGCGCTGCGCCGCCGCGTACAGCAGCGGCGGCAACAACAGGGGCAGCAACAGGTCGGGGTCGATCCGCAGGGTCGGTACGAACGGCAGCCAGCCGAGCAGCACGCCGTACAGGGTGAGCAGCACCGGGAAGGGCAGCCGCAAGCGTCCCGCGAGCGGCACGACCACGACCGTGCCGAACATCAACAGGAACAGCAGTGTGAGCTGGCCCACTCCGCCCCCAGACCGATCGACCGCGATTCGATCTTGGAGCGTTCCCCGAAACGCCGCCGAATCACCGATCCGAGGGCATCGATGTCACCTGTCGGTGACCCGCTCCAAGGTCGCGGTCAGGTCGGCCGGGTAGCCGCTCTCGTACTGCACCCAGGTGCCGTCGCCGGGATGCTCGAAGGCCAGACTCACCGCGTGCAGCCACTGCCGCTCCAGACCCAGCCGCTTGGACAGGGTCGGGTCCGCGCCATAGGTCAGGTCGCCCACGCACGGGTGCCGCAGCGCGGCCATGTGCACCCGGATCTGGTGGGTGCGACCGGTCTCCAGCTTGATCGACAGCAGGCTCGCGGCGCGGAACGCCTCGATCGTGTCGTAGTGCGTGATGCTGGGCTTGCCGCCCATCACCACGGCCCACTTGTAGTCGTGGGTGGGGTGCCGGTCGATCGGCGCGTCGATGGTGCCGGTGTGCGGGTCCGGGTGGCCCTGGACCAGCGCGTGGTAGCGCTTGTCCACGGTGCGGTCCCGGAACTGCTGCTTGAGCAGCGTATAGGCGCGCTCGGACTTGGCCACCACCATCAGCCCGGAGGTGCCCACGTCCAGGCGGTGTACGACGCCTTGGCGCTCGGCCGCACCGGAGGTGGAGATGCGGTAGCCGGCCGCCGCGAGGCCGCCGACCACGGTGGTGCCGGTCCAGCCGGGGCTGGGGTGCGCGGCGACGCCGACCGGCTTGTCGATGACCACGATGTGGTCGTCGTCGTGCACGATCCGCATGCCGGGCACGGGTTCGGCGACGAGTTGCACGGGCCTGGGCGCCCCCGGCATCTCGACCTCGATCCAGGCCCCGCCGTTCACGCGGTCGGACTTCCCGGCCGCCCGGCCGTCGAGCTGCACCTTCCCGGCGGCGGCCAGCTCGGCCGCCTTGGTACGCGAGAAGCCGAACATCCGCGAGAGCGCGGCATCGACCCGCTCGCCTTCGAGGCCATCGGGAACGGGAAGAGTACGGATTTCGGGCGAGCCGGGATTGACAGTCACGAGATACGAGTATGCCCGGCATCGGGGCCGGACTCGACGACGTGGTCGTCGGCGGGCTGCTGCGCGGGCCGCGCCGGCTCGGTCCGCACCGGCTCGACGACGGCCTTGGTGGCGCCGGCCGGCGCGGGCGCGGCGGCCCGGTCGGTCGCCGTCCCGTTGCCGGCGGCGGTCTCGCCGTCCGGTTCCGCCTCGGCCGCGATCTCCTCCTCGGCCGCCTCGTCCTGCTCGTCGCCCTCGCGGGTGCCGTCGGGCTGCAGGCCCAGGAAGGACAGCAGCACGATCAGACAGCCGCCGACCACGATGGCCGAGTCGGCCAGGTTGAAGATCGCGAAGTGCTTGGGCGCGATGAAGTCCACGACGTGGCCCTGGAACACGCTGGGCGCCCGGAAGATCCGGTCGGTGAGGTTGCCGAACGCGCCGCCGAGCAGCAGACCGAGCGCGATCGCCCAGGGCAGGCTGTTCAGCTTGCGCGCGAGCCGCAGGATCACCACGACCACGGCGGTGGCGATCACGGTCAGCACGATGGTCAGCCCCTGACCCATGCCGAACGCCGCGCCCGCGTTGCGGGTGGCCCGGAACTGGAGCCAGTCGCCGAGGATGTCGATCGGTGCGTGGTATTCGAGCTTGGCCACCACGATCAGCTTGCTGATCAGGTCGAGTGCGTACGCGAAGGCCGCGACGCCGAGCAGGACGGCGATGTATCGGCGGGTGCGCGACCCGGCGGGCGCGGTCGGCTCCAAGCCGTCCGCCCCGCTCTCGGTCGCCTCGGTGTCCGGCTCCCCAGCGGGGGCCTGCGACTCCGCGTCATCCCGTCGTTCCGCTCCGGTGCCGATGGCTCGCTCCAGTCCTTCGACGCGCCGCCGGCCGCCTCGACGGTTACCGGCGTTCCTCGCGCTGTTTGCAGGTCACACACAGGGTCGCACGCGGGAACGCCTGCAGGCGCGCCTTGCCGATGGCCGAACCACACGACTCGCAGGCCCCGTACGTGCCGTCGGCGAGACGACGCAGCGCCTTCTCCGACTGGAGCAGCATGCCACGCGCGTTGTTGGTCAGGGACATCTCGTGCTCGCGCTCGAAGTTCTTGGTCCCCGTGTCCGCCTGATCGTCGCCCGCGCCCTCACCCGAGTCGCGCAGCAGATCGGCGATGCCGTTCTCGGAGACGGCGATCTCGGCCCGCAACTCGTGCGCGGTCTCGATCAGCCCCTCCCGCACCTCGCGCAGCTCCGCATCGTCCCATGGGTCCTCGCCGGCCCGGACGATGTAGACCGCCGGCGCATGGAACCCGTCGGGCGGCGTGGCCAACGTCGTCGTGCCGGCGGCAGTCACGTGTGCAGGTGCCTTCACGGTGCGTCCCGTTCCTCCCCGTACCGAGGCTCGCGGCGTCGTCGTCGCGGTCGCACGACGCGTCCGCCCGCCACTCGCCTTCTCTGTATCCGTCATGGTCACGGCCCCCTTGTTTCGCTTAGGGATGGGTCGCCCCGGACAACCGGACGCGCCGTCCCGTCACTGATTGCGCCGGGGCGGCGACGTAAATCGGTTGTGCCCAGACGCAACCACGCTTATCCCTGTTCTACGTGTCCCGTTCGTTACCGGTTCCCGAGCGGATCGTTATGCACTTGGCGGCGGGTGAAGTCGGAGGCGCGCCTACCCGTTCGGGTCGTACAATCCGCAGAGCGAGACGGTGTCGATGG
Source organism: Embleya sp. NPDC005575 (assembly GCF_040605455.1). Classification (NCBI taxonomy): domain Bacteria; kingdom Bacillati; phylum Actinomycetota; class Actinomycetes; order Kitasatosporales; family Streptomycetaceae; genus Embleya; species Embleya sp. NPDC005575. Next base: position 31,760 of record NZ_JBEXCV010000055.1, read on the forward strand.
GGACGAGTAGCGCCGCACGCAGCCACCAGCGATCCGGGGACGGTGTGAGCCCGGGGGTGTGCGCGACGTGAAGATCACCCCGGAGCTGCCGGAGGAAAGGTCGATTCGATCCCGGATCGACCCGTAGAACCGGCCCTCGCGCATACGAGTGGGTTGTGCCCGCCCCGGCACGCTTGCGGTTCCGGGCGCGCGCGGCCAAGAAGGGTGGTACCGCGGGACCGGCGCACGGCGGTCTCGTCCCTTCGGTAGGCACGCATCACAGCCCGCGGAAGGAAGCCACATGTACCGCCCGGTACCGGCGCAGGTCGACCTGCCCGCCATGGAGCACGAGGTTCTCGCGTTCTGGCGGGACAACGACATCTTCGAGCGCTCCCTCGAACAGAACGCCGACGGCCCGCGCTGGGTCTTCTACGAGGGCCCACCGACCGCCAACGGCATGCCGGGCGCGCACCACATCGAAGCCCGCGTGTTCAAGGACGTGTTCCCGCGCTACCGCACCATGCGCGGGTACAACGTGCCGCGCAAGGCCGGGTGGGACTGCCACGGCCTGCCGGTCGAACTGGCCGTGGAGAAGCAGCTCGGCTTCACCGGCAAGCCGGACATCGAGCGGTACGGGATTGCCGAGTTCAACGCGAAGTGCCGCGAGTCGGTGATGACCCACGTGGGCGCGTTCGAGGACCTGACCACCCGGATGGGCTACTGGGTCGATCTGTCCAAGGCGTACCGGACGATGGACCCCGAGTACGTCCAGTCGGTGTGGTGGTCGCTCAAGCAGATCTTCGACAAGGGTCTGCTGACCCAGGACTACCGGGTCGCGCCGTGGTGTCCGCGCTGCGGCACCGGGCTCTCCGACCATGAACTCGCGCAGGGCTACGAGACCGTCGTCGACCCCTCGGTCTACGTGCGCTTCCCGCTCACCTCCGGGCCGCTGGCCGGGCAGGCCGCGCTGCTGGTGTGGACCACCACCCCGTGGACGCTGGTCTCCAACACCGCCGCCGCGGTGCACCCGGACGTGACCTACGTGGTGGCCACCGACGGCGAGGAGCGCCTGGTGGTCGCCGAGCCGCTGGTGGCCAAGGCGCTCGGCGAGGGCTGGGTGGCCACCGGCGAGCGGTTCACCGGCCGGGAGATGGAACGCTGGGCCTACCGGCGCCCGTTCGACCTGCTGCCGCTGGAGGACGCGAACTTCGTCGTGCTCGCGGAGTACGTCACCACCGAGGACGGCTCGGGTGTCGTGCACCAGGCGCCCGCCTTCGGCGAGGACGACCTCAAGACCTGCCGGGCGTACGGCCTGCCGGTGGTCAACCCGGTCCGCCCGGACGGCACCTTCGAGCCGGACCTGCCGCTGGTGGGCGGGCAGTTCTTCAAGAAGGCCGACGAGGCGCTGGTCGCCGACCTGCGCGAGCGCGGGCTGCTGTTCCGGCATCTGGAGTACGAGCACAGCTACCCGCACTGCTGGCGCTGCCACACCGCGCTGCTCTACTACGCGCAGCCGTCCTGGTACATCCGCACCACCGCGGTCAAGGACGCGCTGCTGCGCGAGAACGAGCGGACCAACTGGCACCCGGACACGGTCAAGTGGGGCCGCTACGGCGACTGGCTGAACAACAACATCGACTGGGCGCTGTCCCGGAACCGCTACTGGGGCACGCCGCTGCCGATCTGGCGCTGCGACGAGAATCACCTCACGTGCGTCGGCTCGCTGGGGGAATTGTCCGAACTGACCGGACGTGACCTGTCCGGCTTGGACCCGCACCGGCCGTTCATCGACGAGGTGGTCTTCGACTGCCCGGCCAAGGTCGGCGACGGCGCGGTGTGCGGCGGCCGGGCGACCCGGGTGCCCGAGGTGATCGACGCCTGGTACGACTCGGGTTCGATGCCGTTCGCCCAGTTCGGCTACCCGTACCGCAACCGCGAGCTGTTCGAGCAGTCCTACCCGGCGCAGTTCATCTCCGAGGCGATCGACCAGACCCGCGGCTGGTTCTACACGCTGATGGCGATCGGCACGCTGGTCTTCGACAAGTCGTCCTACGAGAACGTGGTGTGCCTGGGGCACATCCTGGCCGAGGACGGCCGGAAGATGTCCAAGCACCTGGGCAACACCCTGGAGCCCATCCCGCTGATGGACCGGCACGGCGCGGACGCGGTGCGCTGGTTCATGGCCGCGGGCGGCTCGCCATGGTCGGCCCGCCGGGTCGGGCACGGCACCATCCAGGAGGTGGTCCGCAAGACCCTGCTGACCTACTGGAACACGGTCAGCTTCCAGGCCCTGTACGCGCGCACCGGCGGCTGGACGCCGAGCGCGAGCGACCCGGCGCCGGCCGAGCGTCCACTGCTCGACCGGTGGTTGTTGTCCGAGCTGAACACCCTCGTGGGCGACGTGGACGCGGCCCTGGAGGCCTACGACACGCAGCGCGCGGGCAAGGCGCTCACCGCGTTCGTGGACGACCTGTCGAACTGGTACGTACGCCGGTCCCGGCGACGGTTTTGGAACGCGGAGCCGGCCGCCCTGGCCACGCTGCACGAGGCGCTGGAGACGGTCACCCGGTTGATGGCACCACTGGTGCCGTTCATCACCGAGCGGGTCTGGCAGGACGTGGTTCGCCCGGTCACCGCCGACGCGCCCGAGTCGGTGCACATGGCCGCGTGGCCGACGGCGGATCCGGCACTGGTACACCCGGACTTGGGCCGGCAGATGACGCTGGTGCGGCGACTGGTGGAACTGGGCCGGGCCACCCGCGCGGACTCCGGGGTCAAGACCCGGCAGCCGCTGGGTCGCGCGCTGATCGGCGCGGCGGGCTGGGACGAGCTGTCCGGGGAGCTGCGCGAGCAGATCGCCGAGGAGCTCAACGTGGTCTCCGTCGCGGCGCTGTCCGAGGCGGGCGGCGATCTGGTCGAGTACAGCGCGAAGGGCAACTTCCGGGCGCTGGGCAAGCGCTTCGCCAAGCGCACCCCGATCGTGGCCGCGGCGATCGCCGCGGCGGACGCGGCGGCGTTGTCCGCGGCGCTGCGCGAGTCGGGCAGCGCGGTGGTCGTGGTCGAGGGCGAGGAGGTCGAGGTGGCGGCCGAGGAGGTCATCGTCACCGAGACCCCGCGCGAGGGTTGGACGGTGGCCGGCCAGGACGGCGCCACCGTCGCGCTCGACCTGACCATCACGCCCGAACTGCGGCTCGCGGGCCTGGCCCGCGACGTGGTCCGGCTGATCCAGGAGGCCCGCAAGAACAGCGGCCTGGAGGTGTCCGACCGGATCCTGGTGTGGTGGGCCGCCGACGAGTCGCAGGAGACCACGTCGGCGCTGCTCGCGCACGGCGTCCAGGTCGCCGACGAGGTGCTGGCGACACAATTCGCCCAGGGCTCGCCGGAGGACGAGGAACTGTTCGAGCACGGCGACCCGGCGCTCGGCCTGCGGTTCTGGCTGCGCAAGGTGTGAACCGTCGGGCGGGACGGCCCCGACCGTCCCGCCCGAGCCACTCCTGATCACCTGGAATCACCCGAAAGTACCCGGAAACCCGAGAAGCGCCCGTCCCCCCGGAGGGGGCGGGCGCTTCTCGGATGTGCCGACCGACGCTCAGTGGCCGGTCAGTTGTCGGGGTCCTCGTCGATCAGGAACCCGCGCATCGGCGAGGGCTGCTGCATCTGCTGCGGCTGCGGAGCCTGCGGACGCACCGGCGACATCTGCTGCGTCATCGCCGGGCTCATCTGCTGCCCGATCGACGGCGACATCGCCGGCGACATCGACGACGGCTGCATCGACTGCGACATCGGTACCGGCGCGGACGACATGGCCGGCGGCAACGAGGCCGTGGCCGGCGTGCGCGGCGGCGCGAGCGAGTCGTCCGCCTGCGACTCCAGCTGACGCAGCTGGCTCTCCAGGTACGACTTCAGGCGCGTGCGGTACTCGCGCTCGAACGCACGCAGGTCGTCGACCTTGCGCTCGAGCGTGGCGCGGGCGCTCTCCAGAGAGCCCATCGCGACGCGGTGCTTCTCCTGTGCGTCCCGCTCGAGGGCGTCCGCCTTGGAACGCGCGTCGCGCTCCATGCCCTCGGCGCGGGTGCGCGCCTCGCCCACTATCTTGTTCGCCTCGGAGCGGGCCTCGGCGATCGCCTGGTCCGCCGTCTGCTGCGCCAGCGCGAGCACCCGGGCTGCGCTGTCGCCACCGGGGTTGCCCATCTGCTGCTGCGGTCCACCCGGACCGAGCTGCGGCGGGCCGCCCTGCAACTGGTGCTGCTGAAGCTGTTGTTGGTGCTGCGGCGGACCCTGGAGCTGGTGCTGCCCACTCATCTGGGGGCCGCCCTGCATCGGGTGCTGACCGCTCTGCAGCTGGTGCTGCTGCTGTTGACCGGGCAGCTGGTGCTGACCGCTCATGCCGGGGCCACCCTGTAGCTGGTGCTGCGGCGGGCCCTGGAGCTGGTGCTGACCGCTCATGCCGGGGCCGAGCTGCTGGGGTCCCCCCATGGGGTGCTGCTGCGGTCCCCCGGGACCGAGCTGCTGCGGGCCGCCCTGCATTTGGTGCTGGCCGCCCTGCATCCCCTGCGGGCCACCCATCTGGGGCGGCGGAGGAACCGGGGTCGGCCCGGATATGGCTGCCGGGACGGGTGCGTCGGGGCGCTCGCGCTCCTTGCGCTGTTGAGCCTGCTGCTGACTCTGCGCGGCGGCACGGGTCGCCGCCGCGAGTTTCGCTCGCAGGTCCTCGTTTTCCCGGAGAAGTCGGGTCAGTTCGCCCTCGACCTCATCGAGGAACGCATCGACCTCGTCCTCGTCATAGCCCTCACGGAGACGGACGGTCGTGAACTGCTTGTTACGCACGTCTTCGGGGGTCAACGGCATCTCTTCACCTCAGCGTGATCGTCGGCATCGGACAGACGGTACCGCTTACAGCCTGCCCACGACGGAGATCAGGATGTAGACGATGATCATCAGTACGAAGAAGGACAGGTCGAGTGCTACACCCCCGAGGCGCAGCGGAGGAATGAACCTGCGCAGCAACTTCAACGGTGGATCGGTGATGGAGTACGTGGCCTCCAGCAATACCACCATGGCCCCGCGCGGCTCGTACGACCGCGCGAACTGGAACACATAGTCCATCACCAAGCGGAAGAACAACACGATCAAAAAGCAGTAGAGCACGATGCGGATGATCTCCAGCGCGATGCTCATTCAACTGCCCCCTCGCGTGCCGTCCTTCTGGTCAGGACCGCACCTAGCCTCAGTTTTCGCACACCTCAGCTCTGATTGAAGAACCCGCCCTCTGCGATGCGGGCCTTGTCCTCGGCTGTCACATCGACGTTAGCAGGCGACAGGAGGAAGACTTTTTGGGTGACCCGCTCGATGCTGCCGTGCAGGCCGAACACGAGACCCGCAGCGAAGTCCACCAGGCGCTTGGCGTCGGTGTCCTCCATTTCCGTCAGGTTCATGATCACGGGCGTGCTCTCGCGAAAGTGCTCGCCGATCGTGCGGGCTTCGTTGTAGGTACGCGGGTGCAGCGTCGTGATGCGGTAGGGCTCACGTTCGCTGACGACTTTGTGTACGGTCACCGGTGTGCTGCTCTCGGGACGGCGTTCGGGCATGGCGGACACTGTTGCGCGGTGTTCTTCAAGGCGGCCTTCGTCACGAAGGGCCCCCGCTTCGCGAAGGGCAGTAGCTCCACGAACGAGATCCTCGCGACGTTCCCGCGATTCCCCGCGCGGTTCGCGTACTTCACGTGGCTCCTCACGACGCTCGTCCCGCCGCTCCTCGCGGCGATCGGTGCGCTCGACCCGGTCGCGGCCGTCCTGGCCGATGTCGTCCTCATCGTAATCGTCATACTCGTAGACATCGTCCTCCACGAGGCCGAGGTAGACCGCCATCTTGCGCATTGCGCCGGCCATGTTCCGCTTCCTCCGGTCTCACGGTGGATCGGCTGAGGTCACCGTGGGTCGTGCGATCCACTTCACGGCGACGCTACCGGAGGGAAGGCCGGACTCCGAGCACCGCAGTACCGATGCGTACGTGTGTCGCCCCGGCCTCGATGGCCGCTTCGAGGTCGTTGCTCATCCCCGCGGAAACCATGTTTGCAGTCGGATGGGCTTCGCGTAGGCGGGTTGCGATTTCTCGCAACCCGGCGAACGCCCGGGCGGGTTCGACGCCGAGGGGGGCCACCGCCATCACCCCGCCGAGGATCAGGTTCGGCGCACCGGCCACCACGTCGGCGAGTTCGGCCAAATCGGCTGCGGACACCCCACCCCGGGCCGGGTCTTCGTCCAGGCTGACCTGCAACAGCGCGGTGATCGTGCGCTTTTGCCGCTCGGCCGCGGCGGACAGCGAGTGGGCCAGTCTGACTCGGTCGAGCGAGTGCACCACATCGGCGTAACCGGCCACCGATTTGGCCTTGTTGGTCTGCAGTTGGCCGACGTAGTGCCAGGTGAGGTCCAGGTCCTCGGTGGCCTTCGCCTTGGGCGCGGCTTCCTGGTCGCGGTTCTCGCCCACGTCGCGGACGCCGAGTCCGGCGAGCAGTCGCACGTCGCTCGCCGGGTACGTCTTGGTCACCACCACGAGGGTGACGTCCGCGCGCGGGCGGCCGGCGCTCGCGCAGGCGGCGGCGATCCGGTCTCGGACGGCGGCCAGGTTGGCGGCGAGTTCGGCGCCTCGACGGGCGCCGTCCGCGGTCGGCTGAGCGTACGTTTCCATGCGTCCATCGTCGCCGACGAGGACCGGACACGCCCGGGCGGGGTCAGCCCTCGGCGAGCCACACGTAGCCGGCGATCCGACCCGTGACACGGTCCCGGCGATAGGAGAAATGGTCCCTCGACTCGCGCGTGCAGATGTGCGATTTCTCACCCGACGCGACCCCTTGCGCGGCGAGTTGCGCCCATACGCCGGCCGGGATATCGAGCCCTGGAGTGCCCTCGCGGGTGCGTGCGCGAGCCGCTGGGACAACTGCGGACACTTCGTCGCACATCGCCTCGGGGACCTCGTAGCAGGCGCCACAGACAGCCGGCCCGGTCCGGGCGACGATCCGGGCCGGATCGGCGCCGAGCTTGCACATCGCCTCGACGACGGCAGGCACGAGACCCGCGGCCAGGCCGGGCCGACCGGCGTGCGCGGCGGCCACGACGCCGGCCTGTGGATCGGCGAGCAACACCGGGGTGCAGTCGGCGACCAGAACCGCGAGCGCCAGCCCCGGAGTCGCGGTGACCAGGGCATCGGTGGCGGGCAATGGTTCAAGGGACGCGGCGTCGACGATCGTGACCGTATCGCCGTGCACCTGGTTCATCCACACCACCCGTTCGGGTGACAGGCCCAGCGCCTCGGCGGTGCGCGCGCGGTTCGCGGCGACCACGCGCGGGTCGTCGCCCACATGGTCGCCGAGGTTCAACTCGTCATACGGCGCGGCGCCCGTGCCGCCCCACCGGTCGGTGAAGGCGAAACGGGCGCCGCCGGAAGCGGCCCTTCGCGTGAACACGTCGGGCTCACTCCTTGTGTCGGTTTTCTACGATGTTGCGTTGTTCGCGAACATTGCCGCGAATGCTACGACTTCATGAACGGCGGGATGTCAAGATCCAGGTCGTCCTTGATCGGCTCCGGCACCAACGGCGTGCGCGGGCTCGGGGTGGTCGGCGCCGGGTAGGAGGTCGACGGCGGCGTCGGCTCGTGCAGCACGCCCGGACCCTGGTTCTGGGTCGGCCGCCCCATCGGCTCCGGCCGCGATGCCTGCGTCGTGGTCGCGGGCTTGCCCAGCTCGCTCTTGGACGGCGGCTGCCCGCCGTCGAAGCCGGCCGCGATCACGGTGACCCGCACCTCGTCGCCGAGGGCATCGTCGATGACCGCGCCGAAGATGATGTTGGCCTCGGGGTGCGCGGCCTCGCTGACCAGCTGCGCGGCCTCGTTGATCTCGAACAGGCCCAGGTCGGAGCCGCCGGAGATGGAGAGCAGCACGCCGCGGGCGCCGTCGATGGACGCCTCCAGGAGCGGGCTGGAGATGGCCATCTCGGCCGCCGCCACCGCCCGGTCGTCGCCGCGCGCCGAACCGATCCCCATCAGCGCCGAACCCGCCTCGGACATCACCGACTTGACGTCGGCGAAGTCCAGGTTGATCAGGCCGGGCGTGGTGATCAGATCGGTGATGCCCTGCACACCGGACAGCAGCACCTGGTCGGCCGAGCGGAACGCGTCCAGGACGCTGACCTGCCGGTCGGAGATGGAGAGCAGTCGGTCGTTGGGGATGACGATCAGGGTGTCGACCTCGTCGCGCAGCTGCGCGATGCCGTCCTCGGCCTGGTTCGCGCGGCGCCGTCCCTCGAAGGTGAACGGGCGCGTGACCACGCCGATGGTGAGCGCGCCGAGCGAGCGGGCGATGTTGGCCACCACGGGGGCGCCACCGGTGCCGGTGCCACCGCCCTCGCCCGCCGTGACGAAGACCATGTCGGCCCCCTTGAGGACCTCCTCGATCTCCTCGCGGTGGTCTTCGGCGGCCTTGCGGCCGACATCGGGATTCGCGCCGGCGCCGAGGCCGCGGGTCAATTCCCGGCCGACGTCGAGCTTGACGTCGGCATCGCTCATGAGGAGGGCTTGGGCGTCGGTGTTGATCGCGATGAACTCGACGCCCTTGAGACCGACCTCGATCATCCGGTTGATGGCGTTGACACCGCCACCGCCGATACCGACCACCTTGATGACTGCGAGGTAGTTCTGGGGTGCTGCCACGTCGAAGGCCTCTCGCCTCGAGTTCCGGTCGGCGTGCCGTGGTTCCGGCATGCCGACATTTGCCGACTTGGGGAGGTCGGGACGCGATTTCCGCGAGCCACCAAAACCCTCACCCTCAGGTATAGAGTTACACCGATTCGCATCGAACGCCGCCGATGCGAACGGTGCGGATTACTGCTTTGTCAACCTGGGGCTAGGCCGACACTAGGTCCCCATCGGACACGGTTCAACGAACACGCCGAACCTGTCCCTATTGTTTTATCGCAGTGGCGGGGTGCTTCCGCTCCCTGTCACGGCGTGGTCGGGGTCGAAACCGCCGTGGCGGGTGCGACCGGGGGCAACGGCTGGGCGGGCGCCGGCGGCGCGACCGAGGGAAACGGCTGAGTCCGGGTCACCGGCGCGTCGGGCGCGCTGACGTCGTAGAACTTCGCCGGTCGCGGCAACAGCGCCGCGAGCACGAGAGCCTTGCGGTCGGACGCTTCGGCCCCGCCCCACAACACTGTCTCGCCCTTGTCGAGCACGAGCACGATGTCGTCGCGCGATCGCGCCGTGATGTCCCGCACACGTTGGGCGACCGACGGCGGCAGCGCCGTAACCACCTGGACCACCCCCCGTAGCGTTTCCCCACTCACCGTGTCGGCGTCGGCCTTGACGACCGGCACCCCCACCGGTGCGGCGTCCACCGTACCGAACCGTACGCCGTCCTTGTCGATCTCCGCGTAGCGGCCCGCGTCCGGCATCACCAGCGCGGTCGCCCGTTCGCGCACCGAGATCCGCACGGTATGCGGCCAATCCCGCTCGACCCGGACCGAGGCCACGCGCGGAATCGCGGCCACCCGGGCACGAATCGCGTCGAGGTCGATCCCGGCCAGCGGCTCGCCGACGGGCACCGCCGCGACTCGGGCGACCTGATCCCGGGGCAGCGCGCCCAGTCCGCCGATGGCCACCGTGCGGGTGTCCAGGAGCGGCGAGTGGTAGACGATCCCCCATCCGGTCCCCGCGAGCAGCACGAGCAGCGCCAGGACGAGGAGCGGGCGCAGGTTGGTCCAGCGCCGCTGCGGACCACGCCCGGCCTTCGCCGGACGCACCTGCGCGCGCTCCTTCGTCTCGGGCAAGAACGCTCCCCGGGCCTGCGCCTATTGGGGCGACCGCGCGGCGGCGATCGCCTCGTGGACCATTCGGACCAGTTCCTCGTCGGCGTCGCGCCGACCGAACTCGGCCGCGGCCTTGCCCATGTCGTGCAGCTTGCGCGCGTCGGTGAGCACCGGGAGCACGGACGAGCGGATCCAGTCCGGGGTCAGGTCGGCGTCGTCGACCAGCAGGCCGCCGCCCGCCTTGACCACGGGCTGCGCGTTCAGCCGCTGCTCGCCGTTGCCGATCGGCAGCGGTACGTAGGCCGCGGGCAGGCCGACCGCGGCCAGCTCGGCGCAGGTCATCGCGCCCGCCCGGCACAGCACCATGTCGGCCGCCGCGTAGGCCAGGTCCATCCGGTCGAGGTAGGGCACCACGACGTAGGCCGGGCCGCCGGGCGGCGAGCTGATCTTGAGTTCGTTGTTGGGCCCGGCCGCGTGCAGCACCTGGACGCCCTCGGCGAGCAGCTGCTGGGCGGTGGCGGCCAGCGTCTCGTTCAGCCGCCGGGCGCCCTGCGAGCCGCCGAACACGAGCAGCGTGGGCCGCATCGGGTCCAGGCCGAACATCGCGCGGGCCTCGTCGCGCAACGCGTTGCGGTCCAGGGTGGCGATCGCGCGGCGCAGCGGGATGCCGATGTAGCGGGCCCCGCGCAGCTTGCTGTCCGGTGTGCTCACCGCGACGAATCGGGTGTAGCGGGCACCGATCTTGTTGGCCAGACCCGGCCGGGCGTTCGCCTCGTGCACCACCGTGGGCACACCCTGGCGCTTGGCCGCGAGGTAGCCCGGCAGCGCGACGTAGCCGCCGAAGCCGACCAGGCAGGACGCGTTGGTCCGCTCCAGGACCGCCGCGGCCTCGCGGATCGTGCCGCGCAGTCGACCGGGGACGGTCATCAGCTCGGGCGTGGGCTTGCGCGGCAACGGCACGGCCGGGATCAACGCGAGTTCGTAGCCGCGAGCGGGAACGAGCTTGGTCTCCAGGCCCTTGGCCGTGCCGAGCGCCGTGATACCCACATTGGGGTTCTGGCGGCGCAGCGCGTCCGCCAATGCCAGAGCGGGCTCGATGTGCCCGGCGGTTCCTCCGCCGGCAAGGACGACATGCACCTGATTCACCCATCCCTGCGCGGCAGGATCCGCGCGAACGCTCGACGAACCGCCCCGGGCCCGCGTGCGGCGAGCGCCGCCTCGGCCTTTGGCTCACCTCGGGCGAAGGACAACAGCATGCCCACGGCGAACATGGTCGGAAGCAGGGCGGAACCTCCGTAGGACACCAATGGCAACGGCACTCCGGCGATCGGCAGCAGGCCGAGCACCGCCCCGACGTTGATCATGACCTGGGCCATGATCCACGCGGTCGCGCCACCCGCGGCGAGCCGTACGAACTGGTCTTTCGTGCGACTCGCGACGCGGATACCTGCATAGCCTAGGGCCGCGAAGAGGGTGAGTACGGACAGCGTCCCCACCAGACCCAATTCCTCGCCGATGACGGCGAAGATGAAGTCTGTGTGCGCCTCGGGCAATGTACCCCATTTGCCATAACTCGTCCCGATTCCACTGCCGAACCAGCCACCCGTGGCAAGCGAGTAGATGCCCTGGGCGGCCTGCAGCGTGCTGCCGTTGGGGTCGGAGAACGGGTCCAGGAACCCCGCGAACCGGGCGGCCCGGTGCGGCTTGAGTACGATCAGCACGGTGGCCAGCACGGACACCACGGCGATCGCCATGGCGAACAACCGGCCCGGCGCGCCGGCGATCCACAGCAGCGCGAGCACCAGCACGGTGATGATCATCGCGGTGCCCATGTCGCCGCCGAGCAGCACCAGGAACAGGATCACCAGCGCACCGGGCAGCAGTGGGACGAACATGTGCCGCCACTGGCCGAGCAGCCGGCGCTTGCGGGTGAGCACGTCGGCCCCCCACAACACCAGGCCCAGCTTGGCGAACTCGGAGGGTTGGATCTGGAACGAGCCGAAGCCGATCCAGTTCCGGTTGCCGTTCACCTCGATGCCCAGACCGGGCACCAGGACCAGGCACAGCGCACCGACGCAGCCGATCAGGAACGGATGGGCCAGTCGGCGGTACCAGCGCAGCGGCAGACGTGACGCGATCCACATCAGCGGGAAGCCCATCGCGACCGCGATCAACTGCTTGGTGAAGATCTCGTCGAAGGAGCCGTAGATCGTCCGGGAGGTGATCTGCGACGCGGACAACACCATCACCAGACCCAGCACGGTCAGCAGCAGACCCGAGCCGAGCAGCAGGTAGTAGGCGGTGAGCGGGCTGTCCAGGGCCCGGCGCAGTTCGCGGCGCGCCGATCCGGCCGGGCGCGCCGCGCCGGAGCGCGGTTTGGGCAACCGCGAGCCGCCCCACGTGCGCCGCTTGTCGGCGGTGGGCGTGGGGCGTGCCTCGCGAGTCTGCGGACCGGCGGCCATCGCTCGCCCGGTCAGCCGGCCGCTGCGTCGAGTCCGCGGACCGCGTCGGCGAAGGCGTCGCCGCGCTTTCCGTAGTTGACGTACATGTCCATCGACGCGCACGCGGGCGCGAGCAGCACGGTGTCCCCGGGCCGCGCCAGCGCCGCCGCCTCGCCCACGACCAGTTCCATGGCCCCAGTGTCGGTCGCGGCGACCTCGACCACGGGGACATCGGGGGCGTGTCGCGCGAGCGCGTCCTTGATCACGGCACGGTCGGCGCCCATCAGCACCACCGCGCGCAGCCGGTTCTTCGCGCCGGAGACCAGGTCGTCGAACGAGGCGCCCTTGGCCAGGCCGCCCGCGATCCACACGATGTCCCGGTAGGCGGCCAGCGAGGCCGCCGCGGCATGCCCGTTGGTGGCCTTGGAGTCGTCCACGTAGTCGACGCCGGCCACCGTGGCCACGTGCGCGATCCGGTGTGCGTCCGGCCGGAACGCGCGCAGCCCATCGCGCACCGCCACCGGCGGCACGCCGTAGGCGCGGGCCAGCGCGGCTGCGGCCAGCGCGTTCGCCACGTTGTGCGGTGCGGGCGGGTTCACATCGCCCACGGTGGCCAGTTCGGCCGCCGTACTGTGCCGGTCGGGCACGAACGCCCGGTCGGCGAGCAGGTCGTCGACCACACCGAAGTTCGACAGCCCCGGCGGCCCGAGCCCGAAGCCCACCGCGCGGCAACCCTCCTCGACCTCGGCCTCGTGCACGAGCTGCTCGGTCTGCGGATCGGCGAGGTTGTACACGCAGGCGATCTGGCAACCGCCGTAGATCCGGCCCTTGTCCGCCGCGTACGCCTCCGGCGAGCCGTGCCAGTCCAGGTGGTCCGGCGCGATGTTGAGCACCGCCGCGGCCAGCATCCGCGGCGCGCCGGCGTCGTCCTTGGGGCTTTCCTCCCAGGTCGGCAGCCAGTGCAGTTGGAAGCTGGACAACTCCAACGCGAGCACGTCATAGGCGGGTTCGCCGTCCCCGTCGCGGGCGAGCACCGCGTCCACCACGGGCGTGCCCACGTTGCCGGCCGCCGCGACCCGCTTGCCGGACGCCTCCAGGATCGAGGCGAGCATGCGCACGGTGGTGGTCTTGCCGTTGGTGCCGGTGATCGCCAGCCACGGCGCGGGGTTCTCCCGCGGACGCAGCCGCCAGGCCAACTCCACGTCGCCCCACACCGGCACGCCGGCCGCGCGTGCGGCGGCGAACAGCGGTTTGGTGGGCCGCAGTCCGGGCGAGGCGATCAGCGCGTCCACCCGTTCCGGCAGGTTCTCGTCGTCGCCCAGGCGCACGTCGATGCCCAGCGCGCGCAACTCCTCGGCACGCCGCCGGGCATTGTCGTCGTCCATGCCGTCGATCGCCACGACGCGTGCGCCGAGGCCGTGCAGCGCCCGGGCCGCGGACGCACCGGTGACCCCGGTGCCCGCGACGCAGAACGACAACTCGGCCCACGGCGCACCGTGATGGGTGAAGGTGCTCAGGTCTTTCGTACTCACGTCTCTCTACGTTCCCGTAACCCAGCCCGCGTAGAAGATGCCGATCCCGAGAATGGCGCACAGGCCGGCGATGATCCAGAACCGAACCACGATGAGTACTTCGGTCCACCCCTTGAGTTCGAAATGGTGCTGGAGCGGCGCCATTTTGAACACCCGTTTGCCGGTCATCTTGAAGTAGCCCACCTGGATGATCACCGACAGCGAGATGATCAGGAACAGGCCGCCGATGAGCGCGGACAACAACTCGGTGCGGGTCAGGATGGCCAACCCGGCGAGCGCGCCGCCGAGGGCGAGCGAACCGGTGTCGCCCATGAAGATCTTCGCCGGTGACGTGTTCCACCACAGGAAGCCGAAACACGAACCCATCATCGCCGCGGACACGATCGCCAGGTCCAGCGGATCGCGCACGTCGTAGCAGCCCACGCCGGGCGCGTTCAGGCAGGACTGGCCGTACTGCCAGACTCCGATGAAGGTGTACGCACCGAACACGATCACCGAGGCGCCGGTCGCCAGACCGTCCAGACCGTCGGTGAGGTTGACGCCGTTGGAGTGCCCGGCGATCAGGATGTAGGCCCAGATCACGAAGAACACCGGCGTCAGGTCCAGCGCGGTGTCCTGCACGAAGGACAGGTGTGTGGACGCCGGGGTGAACCCGCGCGCGTCCTTGAATTGGATCGCCAAGAGCGCGAACGAGATGCCCACGAAGGACTGTCCGGCCAGCTTGGCCTTGGCCCGCAGACCCAGGCTGCGCTGCTTGACGATCTTGATGAAGTCGTCGACGAAGCCGACCAGGCCCAGGCCCGCCATCAGATACAGCACCAGCAGCGCGGACGCGCTCGGTGTCTCCAACGTGATCGCCTTGGCACCGCCGTAACCCGCCAGCGCCGCCAGGATGATCACCGCGCCGCCCATGGTGGGCGTACCGCGCTTGCTGTGGTGTCCGGCCGGACCATCGTCCCGGATCAGCTGGCCGTAGCCACGCTTGACCAGGATCCGGATCGCGAGCGGCGTACCGATCAGCGACAGCACCAAGGCGATGCCGCCGGCGATGAGGATGGCCCTCACCCGTGCACCTCCGCGTTGCTCACGTCGTCCCCGGCGGCGTCCGCCAACAGCGCGGCCGCGAGCCGTTCCAGGGCCGCCCCTCGGGACGCCTTCACCAATACGACGTCGCCCGGGGCCAATTCGCCCCGGAGTAGTTCGACGGCCGCCTCTACGTCGGGCACCAGCACCGACTCCTCACCCCACGAACCCTCGTTCTTCGCGCCCATGTCGATCCAGGCGGCCTCCCTGCCGCCCACGGCCACCAGCCGGTGGATGTTCAGGCGTACCGCGAGTCGCCCGATCGCGTCGTGCTCGGTCAGCGACGCCTCGCCCAACTCCCGCATCTCGCCCAGCACCGCGAACGTACGATTCCCGCCCGCCATCGCGACGAGGGCCTTGAGCGCGGCTCGCATCGACTCGGGGTTGGCGTTGTACGCGTCGTTCACGACGGTCACCCCGTCGTCCCTGCGGGTCACTTCCATCCGCCAGCGGGAGATCGTACCGGCAGCGCCGAGGGCCGCCGCGATGTCCTCGACGGTCATGCCCACTTCGCGTGCCACGGCGGCACACGCGAGAGCGTTCGCCACGTGGTGCTCACCGTACAGGCGCAAGATCACCGGCGCACTGCCCCCCGGCACACACAACGTGAAGGAGGCGCGGCCCTGCTCGTCGAGTGTCACGTTCTCGGCTCGTACGTCCGCCTTGGCGCTCTCGCCGAAGGTGACCACGCGAGCCTTGGTGCGTTCGGCCATCGCCCGCACGAGCGGGTCGTCCTGGTTGAGCACGGCCACACCGTCGGCCGGCAGCGCCTCGACGAGTTCGCCCTTGGCCCGGGCGATGCCCTCGCGACCGCCGAACTCGCCCATGTGCGCCGAGCCGACGTTGAGCACCAGGCCGATTCGCGGCGGGGTGATCTCGCACAGGTAGGCGATGTCGCCGATGTGGCGCGCGCCCATCTCCGCGACCAGGTATCGGGTGTCCTCGGTCACGCCGAGAACGGTCAGCGGCAGGCCGATCTCGGTGTTGAAGTTGCCGCTCGGGGCGATCGTCGGGCCCGCGTGCGCGAGCACCTGGCCGAGCAGGTCCTTGGTGCTCGTCTTGCCGGAGGACCCGGTCAGCGCGATCAGCGTGATGTCGGTCAGCCGGTCGGTGACCAGGCGGGCGAGCCGGCCCAGTCCCCGGACCACGTCGTCCACGACGATCGCCGGGGTACCGGTGTCGTGGTCGGCCAGGACCGCGACCGCACCGGCCTCGATCGCGGCGCGCGCGTAGTCGTGCCCGTCGACGTGTTCGCCGCGCACGGCAGCGAACAGCGAGCCGGGGCCGACCTTGCGGGAGTCCACGACCACCTCGGCGGTGATGCGCGCGTTCGGGTCCGCGTCGCCCGCGAGCCGCCCTCCGAGAGCTTCCGCGATCTCGGCAAGAGTGGTGGAAATCACTGGTTCGTCTCCTCGGCACGCGAGGTGCCGGTCGCCGGGACACCTTGGTTCGGGGTCTC
Source organism: Embleya sp. NPDC005575 (assembly GCF_040605455.1). Taxonomy (NCBI): domain Bacteria; kingdom Bacillati; phylum Actinomycetota; class Actinomycetes; order Kitasatosporales; family Streptomycetaceae; genus Embleya; species Embleya sp. NPDC005575. The sequence continues at coordinate 48,051 of NZ_JBEXCV010000055.1, forward strand.
GGACGTCGGGGTGTGCGTTGATGGTGCGGGAGCCACGATCCTCGCATCGTCGGACTGCTTCGGGGACGCGGGGCCGCCGTGCATGGTTCTGGAAATCGCGCGACGCAGCTCGACCCGGTCGTCGAAGGGGTGTTTGACCTCGTTCGCGAACTCCTGGCCCTGCTCGTGTCCCTTGCCCGCGACCACGACCGTGTCGCGCGGCCCGGCCTGCGCCACCGCGAGCCGGATCGCCGCGGCCCGATCCGGCTCGACCAGCACGGTGCCGTGCGGGTCGGCCGGCCCCGGGATGCCGGTGAGCATCTCGTCCAGGATCGCCAGCGGATCCTCCGAGCGCGGGTTGTCGCTGGTGAGCACGACGCGGTCGGCGAGCCGGGCGGCGGCAGCGGCCATCAGCGGGCGCTTGGCCCGGTCCCGGTCGCCACCCGCGCCGAGCACGATGGTCAGCGTGCCGGCGGTCACCGGGCGCAGCGCCCCGAGCAGCGTCTCCACCGCGTCCGGGGTGTGGGCGAAGTCGACCAGGGCCAGGAACGACTGGCCCGCGTCCACCCGCTCCATCCGCCCGGGCACGCCCGGGGTACGACCCACGCCCTCGACCGCGTCCGCGAGCGACACGCCGCCCGCGGTCAGCGCGACGATCGCCAGCAGCGCGTTGGACACGTTGAACGGGCCGGCCAGGCGCACGCTCGCGTCGGCCTTGTGCCCGTCCGGGCCCACCACGGTGAAGCGACTGCCGTCCGGGCCGAGGTCGACGTTCTCGGCCCGCCAGTCGGCATCCGCGGCGCCCGTCGCCGACACGGTCAGCACCGGTACGCTCGCCATCTTCGCGAGCCGACGCCCGTAGGCGTCGTCCACGTCGATCACGCCGATCCGCGAGCGCCGTGGGGTGAACAGTTCGGCCTTGGCCTGGAAGTACTCCTCCATGGACCCGTGGAAGTCCAGGTGGTCCTGGGACAGGTTGGTGAACAGCGCGACGTCGTACACGGTGCCGTCGACCCGGCCCAGCGCGAGCGCGTGGCTGGAGACCTCCATGACCGCGGCGGTGACGCCGTTCTCCAGCATCGACGCGAGCAGCGCCTGCACGTCGGTGGCCTCGGGGGTGGTGCGCACGCTGGGCACCACCTCCTCGCCGATCCGGGTCTCGACCGTGCCGATCACCCCGGTCGTGCCGCCGCCGGCGCGCAGCCCGCCGTCGAGCAGGTAGGCGGTGGTGGTCTTGCCGTTGGTCCCGGTGACGCCGAACATCACCAGATCCTCCGCGGGTCGCCCGTAGACCCAGGCCGCGATCTCACCCAGTCGGCCGCGCGGATCGGCCACCACCAGGGTCGGCAGGCCGCTGTCGGCGGCCAATTCGGCGCCCGCCGGGTCGGTCAGCAGGCCCACCGCGCCCGCTGCGGCGGCCTGTCCGGCGAACGCGGCACCGTGGAAGTTCTCACCGGGCAGCCCGGCGTACAGATCCCCCGGGCGCACGGCCCGCGAGTCGTGGGTGACGCCCGTCAGCGTCGCCTCCGGGTCGCTCGGGGCCCCGGTGAGGGGGGCGCAGACGAACCCGGCCAGGCCGGTCAGCGGTTGGGGGCGCACCTCGGCTGGGCGGCGCAAATCACGGTTGGGCACGGCGGGCAGGCTACCGCGCTTTGGGCGGTCGGCTCGTCCTCGGTCCGGTGCCGCGACCGGCGCCGACGGGCCGACCGCTCCGGCCCGTCGCCCTCGGTCGCGGCCCCGTCACCACTCGATCGGCAGGTCCAGCGGCGCGGTTCCGCTCGGAGCGATCCGGCGGCTCTGTAGGGCGAACGTCATCACCTGCTGGAACACCGGTGCGCACAGACTGCCGCCACCGCCGTCGATGCCCGGCGCCTGGAGCGTGACGGACACCACGACTTGCGGATTGTCCGCCGGGGCGAAGCCGATGAACGACGTCGTGTAGCCGTTGTAGCGGCCGGTCTTGGGGTCGACCCGGTTCGCGGTGCCGGTCTTGCCCGCGACCCGGTAGCCGGGGATCCGGCCGTTCTTGCCGGTGCCGCCCTCGTCGGCGACCACCGTCTCCAACATGTCGCTCACCTGGCGGGCGGTCTCCGGGCTGACCACCACGTTCGACTTGGGCGCGGCGGCGGGCTTGAACTTCCCGTCCGGGCCGGTGCTGCCCTTGAACAGGCTCGGTTCGATCCGCACGCCGCCGTTGGCGATGGTCTGGAACACCGAGGTGGCCTGGACCGAGTTGACCGACAGGCCCTGGCCGAACGGGATCGTGTACTGCTGGGAGCCGTTCCACTTCTGCGGCTGGGCCAGAATGCCGGGCGTCTCGCCCGGGAACTTGAGTCCGGAGGGCTGTCCGACGCCGAACCGGGTCAGGTAGTCGTGCAGTTTGGCGTTGGCCTCGGCGCGGTCCGGCGAGAGTTGTTCCGAGGCCAGGATCGTGCCGATGTTGCTGGACTTGGCCAGGACGCCGGCCAGGGTGAGCTGCTGGGTGGCGTGGTCGTGCTCGTCCTTGAACAGTTGATCGGCCCGGGCGAGTCGGTTCGGCACGGTCACGTGCGTGCCCGGGGTGGCCCGGCCCTCCTGGATGACCGCGGCCATGGTCATCACCTTGCCGGTGCTGCCCGGCTCGTAGGCCTCCTCGACGGCCCGGTTGCCCAGGTTGTGCACGTCGCCGGGGCCGATGTGGTTGGGGTCGTATCCGGGCGCGGTGGCCATCGCCAGGATCTGGCCGGTGCGCACGTCCTGGACCACCACGGTGCCCGATTCGGACTTGGTCTCGGTGACCTTCGCGGCGATCAACTGCTCCGCGTACCACTGCAGGTCGCGCGAGACGGTCAACTGCACGTCGGCCCCGGGCACCGCCTCTCGGCCGGTGAGGTCGGAGGTGGGCACCCGGCGGCCGTAGACCATCTCCTGGGTGGTCCGGCCGTCCTTGCCCGCCAGTTGGCCGTCCAGGGTCATCTCCAGGCCGCCGCCGCCGTGGCCGGTGGCGTTGACGAAGCCGACCAGGTTGGCGCCGACCGGTCCGGCCGGATAGACCCGCTTGCTGTGCTTGGTCGAGTAGATGCCGACCAGGTCGTTGCGGCGCACCTTGCCCAGGTCCTTCTGCACTTGGCGGATGTGGTTCCACACCGCGGGCTCGACCTGTGCGGCGAGCACCACGTAACGCGACTTGGGCGTGCGCAGTTTCTCCTCGATGGCCACCGGGTCGCCGTTCACGAGCGGGGCCAGCGCCAGCGCGGTGGCGCGCGGGTCGTACTTCTGCACCTGGGTGGGATCGGCGGTGACGTCGTACGCGTCCACCGACTTGGCCAGGCTCACCCCGAAGGCGTCGGTGAGCGCGCCGCGTTCGGCCGGGACGTTGACGGTCTGGGTGCGCTTGGCGGCGGCCTGCGCGGCGTACGCGGGCGCGTCCAGAGCCTGCAACTGGAGCAGTCGGCCCGCGAACAGGGTCAGCACCACGCCGAGCGCGATCAGCCCGATCCGCAGCCGCTTGCGCGGGTCGCCCATCCGCGCGGCGGTCCGCGGCCGGTGGCCGGGCCGAG
>NZ_JBEXCV010000056.1:0-50669 GCF_040605455.1 Embleya sp. NPDC005575
CCTGAGCCGAACCGGCGACGACCAAACGAACGAAACCGAGTCGAAACCCCGACTCACTCGAACGAGACCCCGTACACCTAAATCCTGATACTCCCATCAGTCACGGCGGAGGAGCGCCATGGCCATCTGCTGGACGGCACGGGTGAAGCGGCGAGGGTCGTCAGGCGGTGTCATGTGGCGGATCAGGTCGCCGTCGAAGACTGCGAGCACGGCGTGGGCCAGGAAGCCGGCGTCGAGATCTGGACTTCCGTCGGCGAACAAGGTGCTCAGATGACGGTGCCAGAGCTGGTAGCTGGGATCGTCGTACTTGTCCGCCGCGCAGGCTTGCCCATGCGCGGACAGCAAGGTGGCGTTGCCTTCGGCGATCGCACCGAGCCCATCCAGGAAGGCGAGCGTTCGCTCCGACGTGGGCGCTCCGGGCCCCAGGGGTGGGGGCCCGTTCCTGACCGCGTCGCGCAGTTCCCGGGACCTCTCCTCCAGCAGCGCCTGCAGCAATCCGGCGCGGTTGCCGAAGCGCCGGAAGACGGTACCTTTCCCGACTCCGGCAAGGGCAGCAACGCGGTCGAGAGACACATGGTCCCCGCCGCCTTCGGTCAAGAGTTGCTCGGTCGCGCGTAGCACCGCGCGACGGTTACGAACCGCGTCGGCGCGTTCGGCCCGCTGTTCAGGCATCGGCACCCCTCAGCTAGACGGACTGTTAGTCCGCATACTACCGTGACAATCAACCGGACTGATGGTCCGCATAATGCAAGTCTTACAGAGAGGCCACATGGTCATGCACGCGCTCGTCGTCGATCCCGACGCTCCCGGATCCCTGCGTCTTGGGTCGGCCGCAGAACCCCAGGCAGCACCGCATCAGCTGGTGGTCGATGTCCAGCACATCTCGCTCAACCGCGGCGAGGTGGCGTTCGCGGGGCGACTTCCGGCCGGGACCGTTCACGGCTATGACGCCGCCGGTGTCGTCGTACGTGCCGCGACGGACGGCACCGGACCGTCCGTAGGAGCCAGGGTCACGGCATTCGGAGCCGGGGCGTGGGCCCAGCGGATGGCCGTGGACACCACTGCGGTGGCCGAAGTTCCCGCCCTGGTCGACCTCGCTGACGCCGCCGCGCTGCCGATGGCCGGCATCACCGCGCTACGCACGCTGCGCTCCCGCTCCATCCTGGGCCGACGAGTACTGATCACCGGCGCGGCCGGCGGCGTCGGCCGCTACGCGGTCCAGCTCGCGGCCCTGGGGGGTGCTCATGTGATCGCCTCGGTGGGATCGTCGACGCGTGCCGCCGGCTTGGCCAAGCTGGGCGCCCACCAAGTGGTGGTCGGCCTGAAAGGCATCGACCAGCCGGTGGACCTCATTCTCGACAATGTCGGCGGCCGGCAGCTGGTCGCAGCCTGGGAACTCCTCGCGCCGGGTGGGAGTGTGCAGAACATCGGCTGGGCTTCCGACGAACCGGCCGTGTTCGCGCCTTACTCACTGTTCTCCGTGGGGCCGTCCAAGACGATGAACACGTTCGGCGACGTCCATGAGGTCGGCCCGGACCTGGCAACCCTGCTGGAGTTTGTGGCAGCGGGGAGGCTTTCCCCAGAGGTCGATTGGCGCGGTTCCTGGGAGCGTGTCGCCGAGGCCGCCCAAGCGCTACTGGACCGGCGAATCGCGGGCAAGGCGGTCCTGGATGTAGAGCCGACGGTGGCCTACTGACCGACCACAGCCGGGCGCATGCCCTCTTGGGCAATGCGCCCGGCTGTACCTCGGGGAGGATGGTTTGGGGGATGTGATCGAGATCGTCGAGAGCGAGGGCCGGCGACTGGAGCACGTATCCGCCACGGTCAGCGGCGGCGGCAGCTACAACCGGGACGACGTCGTCATGCTCGTGTTCCGCCGGGACTTGACGTCACACCCGGCGACGGGCAAGTAATTCACAGGACTTGGCGGGAATTGGCGGCTGTTCCTGCCCAAGGGGCTGGGACCCGGCCTCGCCGGACGCCGACCCGGCCAAGGTCGCCCGACGGGCCGCGTGCGGCATCCCCGACGACGTCGCCACGTGTAGGAGTGGCGGTTGGCCCTGGACATGCCGCGGGGGCTGCAGGCACCCAGGCGTCGCGAGATCGCGGGCGGGTAGAGCCGGTCGTGGTGGTGCCAGCCGAGACGAGAGCGTTGTACGTGATCCGGTGTGCGAGCCGTCGACATTCCCGCCCGCGACGTGGGGCTGTCACTGCCCGCCAACCCGAACAAGCCACCGTGCGGCTGCACCGCTGAGGCGGGAGGCGTCGGTCCGCAGTGCAGGGTCGAGGAGCCGGTCAGGTTCCCCGCGCCACGATCGCCCTTCGTTCACCCGTTACCGGCTCCACACGAACGGGTGGCGGAACGGGAGCAGGGACGGGGAGACTTGCCACGGAGAGCGGCGGAACCTGGAAACGATACGCCCCCAGCGATCACACACGTGACCCAAAGCGCGGACCAGCCGATGAACACGCGACAGTCGAATACGCGAGTTCACCAGGTTGCCACCCCTGGCAGTGCCGCCGCGGCGTCGCCTGTACCCCAATCACCGACTTGGACGCGCATCTCACCAGGGCATGGATTCGGTGCCGTCGGGTTCCAAGCCGGCGGGAGGCACCCCCGGCGCGTCGGTACCGGGTACGCGTCCGAAGGTGATGCCCGCATCGGCGGCTTCACCGACCAGGCGTTTGGCAGCCGCGTGGTCACCTTGCTCGAACAAAAACCACATCAGCTTCCGGACCGGATCGATTCCGCGACTGCGGTCGAACAGGCGATCCATGTCATCCTCAGATGGTGTTTCACCGAGTATCCAGGCCAACATGACGGGTGCCAGGACATCTCCCCGGTCTGCGGCTTCGCGCAGGATTTCTTCCGTGCCTTCTCGGTCCGTCTCGTGCAATCGCATGAGCGCCAAGTCGACCAGTGCATGCGGATGCCGAGCGTCCGCCGCTTCGCGCATCAGTGCTTCCGCGCCGTCGTGGTCTCCATCCCGACGGGCGAGGTCGGCCAGATCGATCAGCGCGTCCGTCTCACCTGCGTTCGCTGCCTCCCGGAAAAGGCACTCGGCCTGCCGACGATCCCCCCGCCTCAATCGTGCACGGGCACGCTCGACAAGCGCGTCGCCCTCTCCTGCGGCGGCGCCGGTTCGTAGCAACTGCTCCGCACCCTCAGGGTCTTGTGTCATCAACTTGGCCAGCCATACAAACGCCCAAGGGTGACCTTTTTTGACATGTCTTGAAATATCTTCCGCCTGCCGGCGAGGTCATTGCGCAAGAGGATCTCCGCCACCTCGATGCGGGCCTCGTGTTGTCCCGCATCGAACGCTTCGCGTAGCAAGCGCAGCGCGTCCTGCATGCTCCCGGGGCGCGCTTGAGCCAAGCCGCTCTGAACAATGCCGCTTTGTCCCCGGCGTCACCGGCGGCTTGGAACAGCTTGGCGGCATGTCGTCTGCACCCCCGCACGTCCGCAGCTTGGGCAAGAGCGTGGACAGGGAATCTTCTGGCCTGTCGGCTGAGATTCCGGGCGTCTCGACGCACGCGCGTGGACCGCGTTACCGTCCTGCAGGACGGTAACGGCCAGGGGGTCAGGGCATGCGTGGCCGGAGCGGCACGCGGTCAGCGGCGGCCGGTGGCCAGGACGACGAGAAACTGGCCGCCGCCCGCCTCGATGTCGGCGGTCACCGGCAGGCCCGGTACCAGTCGGGAGAACCGGTCCACCAGCCAATCCGCCGCCTCCTGGGCGTCCCTCCTGGTCGGACAACGGCCCACCATCTCGCGGCCCCCCTTGCGCTCCAGCCTCCCGGCAACGGTGATCAGCGGCGCGGGTTCGACCACGTACAGGCGGTCCGGCCAGGCGATCACCACCTTGACCGCGCCCTTGCGGGTGTTGCACCCGCGGTGCGCGAGCCGCTCGGCAACCTTGGCCTTCCGGTCGGCGGTCCGGCTGTCGACGCTGGGCCCCCGCGGGTCGTTCACCGACTTGTCGGGGTCGACCGGTTCGTCGCACACCCAGCACCGCCAGCCGTCGCGCTCGGCCACATCATCAAGAAGACTCACCCGAGCAAACTAGCCTGCCCAGCCACCACCCCGGCGCACCAGGGCCTCGGCAAAGTCTTGGGAGCGGGCACTGACGCCCGATCAACCGGTGGGGTTAGGCGGTCAGGGTGCGGATGCGGGCGGCGATCTCGATGACCGTGACGTGTCCCTCGGCGGCGTCGACGGCCAACGCCGCCCATTTCGCGGGGTCGGGGTCGATGGTGACGCCCTGGTCGTCGAGGTAGGAGGCGGCCACCGCAGCGGCGAAGGTGGCGTTGTGGGCCTCCAGCGCGGGGACCTGGGACAGGGAATGCAAGAGCGCCGCGGCTCTCGCGCGCGGCCCTTGGTAGACCTCCATGCCTGTCACAACGCCTTGGTGACGTGCGACGGCGGCGATGAGCGCGCCGAAGTCGACCACGGTCGGGTCCTCGATCTCTTCGGCGAGTTCGAGGAGTTCAGCGAGGGTGACGTATCAGGACACGCGGTTACGCGGCGTCGACGACAGGACAGGTGGCAGTACCAGGTCACCGCGCCGTCGCCGTGGCGCACGACGATGCGGTTGCCGTACGCGCCGGCCCAGGCCGCCTCGACGATCAGGAACACCCGCATGGCGCAGGAACGAACAGTGAAGCAGCGCGAAGTCGCGGCAGACCCCGACGAAGCGGTCACCGACCTCGCGCCGCTGCGTCAACGGAGCATCGTTTCGCTCGGTGATGATCCTCAAGGTGTCGTCGAGGTAGCGCGTCTCGGCGTCGTTGTGCAGGCGGTCCTGCGGGATGACATGGCAGAACACCTCGCCTTCCAGACGGTGGACCATCAGATCGCGGGCTACACGGGCGAGTTGAGCCGGATCATCCGACAGGTCGGTGTAAAGCCGGCCGAGGCCGTTGGGGTCGGAGAAAGCACTCTGCGCGGTATAAAAGGCGGCGACGTCCGGTGCAAGGGGGGTGGATGGCATGGCTGGACCCCCAGAAGACATCGGCCACATGTTCGATTCCTGGGCCGGTGTACCTCACCGTGTCAAAATCTCCCCGTAATTGTCCAGATGCCTTGTGCCGACGACTGAGGCCGGGCACGACGCCCATGCCAGGCGATTCAACTCGCTTTTCCGCACTGCGCCATACGGTGACCTCGCTCCGGCAACTCGGGCCTGGGGAGTACCCCACAAGGTTCCCGCCATCATCGAGTGAAGTGCAGAGATTCTTTGTGGCGGATCGCGACGTAGGCGCGGACGATGCCGTACGTCAACTCGGCCGCACCGTGCTCGGCGACCAGCCGGTCGAAGATCCGCTTGGTGGTGTGCCGCTGCTTGCGCGGCGCGTCCAAGTCCACCCGGAACATCGCGTCGACCAGCGGCTTGTAGGCGTCCAGCCGGGTCGCGCGCGGCAGGAGCTTCTTCCGCGGCTCCGGCCACACCGACGCCACCGCCTGTTAGTGGCCAGTTGAAATTCCCCACTGGCGGCCAGTTCCTGGGGAAGCATCTGGCCGCCCGCTGTCACGCTGAGTCAGACCGCCAGGGGCGGGCGGGCAGGGGTTGCCAGTCCGACTCCCAGTGCGCTGCCGACAAGAAGGCCCACGCCGTGGTTGTTGGTGAGGAGGCAAAGGACAAGACCCGCGGCGGGGATGACGAGAGCCACCCGCCGCAGGGCGGCGAGGTTGCCGCGCGCCGCGTACCAAGTGGCGAGTGCGCCGACGAGGCCGCAGATCGCCACAGAGTCCCCGCCCCCTTGGAGGCTCCAGCCGGCCATGCTCACCACCTGTGCCGTCACGCCGCTTGCCGTAAAGACCAGCAACGTCCGCCAGGGGCCGAACTGCCGCTCGGCGAGCGGGGCGACAACCGCGAGCGCGGCCAGGTTGAACAGGAGTTGGAACCAGCCCGATGACTGCACCATCAAGGCGGTCACGGCTCGCCACCACGCACCGTGAGGGCGTCGCTCGAGCGCATCGATCATGGCGGGGGCAGCCGTCTGGGCCGCGCCGAGCACCACCATGGTGGCCACCAGCCCCGTGGCGGCTCTCGGGAGAGGCTGCCGCCACGCCCGCAGCAAGGCCAGGGGAGGAGATATCTCCCCGTCGTCCTTCGTGGCGAGCGTCGCCAGGAGTTGCATGCCCGACACGATGACGACCACCGCGCACCCATAGAGCAACACACTGTGCATGTCCATGGTCGAAGCCTGGCAGATGGTGCAGCTGCATCGACAGGCACAGCCGTACGAGTGACAAACGCACTGCCCCTGCCCGACAGCGTCGACGACACGGAGAGTGACACGCCAACTGGCCGTACGTGGGGAATTCGTACTGGCCACCGTCAACCGCCCTTGGTGACCGTGCGCCGGCTCACCCCGTACTTCCGCTCCCCGCCCGCGCGTAACACCAGCGGCCTGCTTCTTCCTCACGTTCCGTGACGTCGGCGGGGTCGACGGCACCCGCACGGGCACGTCTTCCCCCGGGAGCTGGCTCACGGAGCGGCAGCGGCGGCGTTGCTCAGCGGCGGATGGTGGCGGTGAGGCCGGGGTGGGTGGCGGTGAAGGAGTCGAAGAGTGACCGGAGTTGCCCTTCGCGACGTTCGCGGACGTCGCGAAGGCCGATGCGTGTTGGGTAGGGCGGGAGTTCGTGGCGTCATTGCCGTTCGAGCGCGGCGTGCAGGCGTGCGTATTCGGGGCTGTCCGGCGGGTCGGACAGGTCCGGATCGTCGTGGCCGTGGGTGACGGCGAGGCCGGAGAGTTGTTCGAAATACAGAGGGGCTTGGGACGAGTTGGGTCCCGCCCGACCACTCCACCCGGTCGGCGAGTTCACGAAACCGCGGCCAAGTCGCCTTGTGGGCCGGTGTCTTCAACAGGTCGAAACCGCTGGTGCGCTCCCCCGCCGCGACCGTCAGCAACAAGGCCGAACGCGTCCGCGCCTCGCCACTCATGGCCGCGACGCCCCCGAACACCCCGTCCAACAGACCGTCCCCGACCTGACGCCCCCCGTCACTCACGACCATTCCTCCCGACCAAGAAACAAGGCTCCCGACTGTCTGACCACCCGGGGCGATGAAGACCGGAACAAGAAATTCACCCCTGAGAGACCTGCCTCTTGAGGAGTTCCCCGCGAATTTGCCCGGCGTGCGAATAACGCCCGACCGCCTCCTGATTCAACTGCCTCGCCCCCGACTCCCGGAAAGCCGTCCGAACCACATCATTGAGGAGAACATCAGGGCGAGCCTTCGTGACCTCGTCAACAAGGCTGCGCAGGAAACGACCGGCAGATCCCACCAGATCGACGAACGAGCACTCCCCCTCCGTTCCGCTGCGAATATCGACCACCCGCACCGCGTCACCGCTCTGCTCCAGGCGAAGGTTCGGGCCCCCCTCCACATCGAACTCAATGGCGCCGTCGGCTGCCAGGATATTGACCGCGTAGCGGAGAGCCAATGCGAAGTCGAGCAGCGGAGTGTTCCGGTAACCCCATACGGAGCCCCCGACCTGAACATCGACCGACCCGAGGAACCACCGCTCGCGGACGACCCACTCTTCGGCGTTCAGGATCGCCAACTGGTCACTCGGAAGTGAGAGAGGAACATCACCCAGCCCTTCACCGAGCACGTAAGAAATTACAACGGATCCACTCATGACTGCTCCGCTCTATGAATCGGATTCCAGAGGTATGCGTCTCGAACGCTATGTTCACCAGTCACGTCATTCGGGTCATTCATAATGATCTCCACGTGATCGAGTGGATAGTTTCCGTGAGCTGCACCAGTGCGGCCGATATATTCTTCGTCGCCAGCGGATTCCGGCATTTCGGCACGATGGATTGTACCCGGGTATCCAGAACGGCAGCTGTTTCGCTTTCGACGGTCTCTGCGTTGAAGGCGTGCAACGTGTTCCGCAGCCCGACAGAGGCGGAATACGCGTGGATCGAGATCAACCGCTTGAAACGCGGATACGCGGTCCGCTCGATCGTCGTCAACGCCCCCGCCCCCACCACCACAGCGCGGCCCGAACCCACAGGCCCCCGACGACCCGACGTCACGCACGCGGAAGAATCATGATCGTATCGCCGCGCCGGAACTCACACTGCGTGAGGTACACCTGAGATCTTCGGTGACTCTCCGTCGACGAGTGGCCCTTCCATACGTACCTCCTCCGCCCTCCGGATAGCCGCGTACAGGACAGCGGCGGCATCGGCGCCCCCTCACGGCGGACAAGCACTTCGATGCTCCCACCGCAAGCCCCACAGTGGTGCCCAAACGCACCGATACCACTCCCACACCCCCTCAGCTGCGGTCACAACTCACCGACAGCCGCGGTCACTTCCCATCGACAGAGTCAGCACGAGCTTCCAGTTAGCGACTTGATTATCAAGTCCTTAACTGTTAGCTTTGAGATATGGACACACCGGAAAGAACTCCTACCGGCCCGTTGGAGAAGCTCAAGCTGATCAACTGGGCTCAGCTGCAGGCGGGGCAGGAGTGGATTCGATCCCGCGGGCTCAGTGCGCAGCAGGCGTTCGTACTCGACTACCTCGCACGCCATCCCGGTGCCATCCAGCGCGATATCGCCGAGGCGACACGAACGAGCGCCGCGAATGTCTCCGGTGTCCTGCGCGGCCTGGAAGCACGTCACCTGGTCAAGCGTCGCTTCGAGGACGACGACCGAAGCAAACGCGTCTTCGCCACGGACACCGGCATCGAACTCATCTCCGGACACGAGGAGGCGATGATCGCCGTGGACGAGTCGATCCTCGCGCCCCTCACCCCCGACGAGCGCGCCACTCTCCAGGCCCTCCTCGCCAAAATCACCGCCGGCCTGCCGAACCACGGCAACGAGTCCTGACGCGTAACGCGTCGAAACCGGCGAACCCCCCGTCGGCACAGGCCGACGCGCGCCCGGGCCTGCCCGGACGAGCGCGCATCAAGGAACGGAGCCACCTCATGACCACGCATGCAGACCAGACCCTGACCATGATCCGCGAGGTGTGCGCCCTGGGACGCGTCGAGTACGACCGCCCCCACACCCCCGAAGGCGACCCCGACGCCGGCCGCGCGCTCGTGAAGGGCCTCCAAGCCCTCGACCAGGACGGCGAGCCCAGCGACATCTCCCTGTCCCTGGACCTGCTGGCGCCCCGCGCCCCGTACTTCGATCAGCTCGTCCTGGACGCCGTCAAGGCCGGAGTGCGCCAGGTCGTCAACCTCGGCGCTACGACGACCGCGCCCTGCGCTTTCGGCACACCGGAGTCCAGTTCTTCGAACTGGACCTGCCCGACGTCATCGCCGACAAGGCGCGCCGTCTCGATGCCCTCGGCACCGACACCACCCACGTCTCCCTCGCCGAAGTGAACTTCGTGACCGACGACGTCGCCGCTATCCTGGCCCGCGCCGGTCACGACGCCCAGCAGCCGACTCTCTTCGTCGCCGAGCACCTCGTGCTGTTCCTGACGCCGGACGACGTGGCCCGGCTCATCGCCGGCGTCTCCCAGCGTGCCGCCAAGGGCAGCACGCTGGTCCTGACCGCCGAAGTACACCCCGCGGGCCTCGACTCCACGCTCGTCGTCTCGACGGTGGACGACGTGATGTTCGCCGGCGCCGGCCCCCTGCACACCATCAAGTCTCGTGACGCCTGGCTCACCCTCCTCGACGAGCACGGCTGGCAGGTTCACGATGCGGCCGAGGTGACGGTGGTCAACCACTTCGAGCTGCCCATGACCGAGAAGCCCGCTCAGATCCAGACGCAGTTCCTCACCGCAACCGCGTAACGGGGGCACAGACCCCGCGTCTCGGCCCGCCTGTCGTCTAGGGCCTGTTGCGAAAGTGGATCGTCTGACAGACCTGCCTGGGATGCTCCGAGCATGGAGATGACAGTGCAGCTGACGATCGACTGCTCCGATCCGCAGAGAATGGTGACTTTCTGGGCCGAGGCCCTCGGTTACGTACCTGAGCCTCCGCCGGGCGGGCACGCCACGTGGCGTGCTTACTGGGCAGCGGTGGGGGTGCCCGAGGCAGAGTTGCCGGCCGGTGCCGGGGATATTCCGGAGTCGATCATCGATCCTGCGGGACGTGGACCGAGGGTGTGGTTCCAGCAGGTTCCGGAGCCGAAGGCCGCCAAAAACCGCTGGCACTTCGACCTGAAGGTCGGTGGCGACCGAGACGTCCCACTGGACGTCCGCACACAGCGGGTCAAGGCCACGGTGGAACGGCTGGCGAAAGCTGGTGCCACCGTGCTGCGGACCAAGGATGAGCCGAACATGGGGCTCTACGCCGCCGCCATGCAGGACCCCGAGGGCAACGAATTCGACGTCGTCTGATGGCCGTCGCGACGGTGCTGGTCACAGCCACTCGTTCACGGCTGCGACCAGCACCGTCGCCTCGTACGGACGGAGAGCTTGTCGTACCTCGTGGCCACTGCCCTGTGCCTTTTAAGTCGGTTGATGCCGCACTCGACCGCATGCCGAGCCTTGTAATCCTCGGCGTCGAATCTGGGCGGCGGCCGCCGCGAGAGCCCAGCTTCTTGCGGTTACGCGCCTGGTCGGCCTTGTCCGGGATGGTGCAACGAATGCCACGTCGGCGCAGGTAGGCACGGCTTCTGCGGGAGGCGTACGCCTTGTCAGCCCTCACGCGATCGGGCCGGACACGTGGTCGGCCCGATCCGATACGGGGCACGCGGACCTTTCCCAGAACGGGTTCGAACTGCGGCGAGTCCCCGCGCTGTCCAGCGGTGATCACGATGGTTGAACCGCTCCGGGTTTGATCGAGACTCTCGTTCTTGAGAGACAGGCTACCTGCCGGACAGGTGGTTCAGGCAGGGATGCCGGCTGGTGCACCCGTCACGCCGGAGCTTTCGAATATGCAGATAGGCACCTGCACGACCATGAGTCGGCGATGAGCCGGCCACGCCCGCGCGGGCGCGGCGGCACCACGTCGGACGCGCGCCGCCGGCACGTCGCGCACAAGTGCCCGGCCACGCGGCTCGCGCAGCAGGTGCTCGGCGACGAGGTAGCGGTCCTGGGCGATGGGACGCAGCCGGTCATCGCGCACCGGAAGCACCACGAACTCCACTGCGAACGACCGGACATCCCGCCCCGGCCCACGCGCCGGTCCGGCCACCAGCGCACCGACGTCAAGGCCCCCGGCGTGGTCCCCCGCCGCGATGCCCGCGCTGCCGCCCGGCGGCCCAGCGGTACCGGTCCGGGCGGCGCGTGGAGCCGAGCTAGGGAAGCGAGGGCGAGTGGCAGGAACACGGGCATCCGGGCCCAGGGCACGATCCGGCCCGGTAGAGGGGATCGACCATGCCTCGTTCCTGCATGGCCTGCAACAGTCTCCAGAACGCGGCACTCGACGAGCCGTCCGACACGTCCGCGTTGGCCGTTGTGGCGAGCCGGCTTCGCGCGACTGCGAACCCGCACGCGAACTCGGCGACATGCCACGCGATCAACGCGTCGAGATACCCCACCGCCTCATCGTTGGTTCCGTCGGTGCGGAGAGCCCCGCGCAGCAACGCGGTGCGCCCCGCCTCGATCCGTTCGAAACACCACAGCACCGTGAAGTAGGCCGTCAGCTCGTCCGGGCCGACGCGGCGGCTATCGGAGGGGGTGAGCCCGCCATAGTGCAGATTTCCGATGATCGTGCGAGCGGCACCGACCTCTCCGGTCGTCAGATCGTGGTGGAGAGCACGGGCGTTCTCGAATCGCGCACGTCGATTCTCCGAACGAAACGCGACAATGGCGATGACGACCGCTGCCAACGCGACTGTCGCCGATGATAACCCCGCCAGTGCCGACCAGGCCTCTGTCCCCATATATGTCCCCCGAAGTCGTATTGTCAGAGTCGAAGTGGTCCGGTCGCGGCCGACGTTCGGCATCGCGTGATCGGCGCGATGCTAGTGCCACGCCCGGCAACGTTCACCCCGCCGCCATCCGGCGGAGGGGCGGTTCGTTCCGTGGGCACACGAGCGACCGACCCCACCGACCCCACGGATGGAGCCAATCGTGGCGACAAGCCCAAGCAGTCGACCGGCACGTCGCGTTGCGCGTTCTGCGACATCACCCAGGACGTGACCGTCCCGTTCGACGTCTTCGCCGCCGAACGGGATGGCGACTACACCAGATCATGAGGAGCGCCAGGGCGCAGGCGGTCAACAGCCGCCGTTCGCGGTCGTCCCGATGCTCGGACAGGGCGGACGCCCACAGCAGGCGCGTCGCCGCCAAGGCGTTCCGGCAGCTCGACGCGGCTCTGTGGTTCGGCCGGCCACACTGCGCGAGTCCGACCGCCGGCGCCGTAGCCGCCTCACGGCGCGCGCCAGATGTTGTCGTAGCCGGCTTGTTCGATCGCGCGCCGTCGGCGGACGGCTTCGAGTTCGGTGGCCGCGTCGTCGACCGCGGCGAGGATTGTGCCGACCGGGCCGCCCGCGGGATCCACCGGGGTGGCCCGGTCCTTGTCGAGAGTGCCCGCCATGGTGGCCAGCGCTACGAGAACGGGCTCCTGCGCCGTCCAGCGGTCCTGTGCGCTCCGGTGGTCTGCCGAGTCGGCCACGACGACTTTTCCTGCCCTCGCCGGTCGCCGGCGGCGGTGCTGCCGCGTGAGCTGGTCTTCAGCGGCGAGGGCCGCCGCGTAGGCCGCAGCCAGGTCGCGGCCGCGGCGCCACAACCAGTCCTCGACGGACTCGTACGGCTTGTGCCGGCGCAAGGCCATGGCGGCCTGGGTGAGCAGCGGCTCGTCGAATGGCGGGGTGCCGCCGGGGGTGAGGATGTCCGGGTCCGGGACGATGACGTCGTCGTCCAGGGTGACGGTCCCGGCGGCCAGCAGGTCGACGAGTTCGGCGCCAGCGAGCGCGAGCGACAGTTCGCCCTGCCCGACCGAACCGTTCGGCGACTCGTCGATGGCAGTGATCATCAGGTCGCGGGCGGTCGTCATGCGGAGCCTCCCGTCGCGGGCGTCAGGAAGGCCTCGGCGGGCGACCGACGACGCTTCCTCCGCCTACGAGCCTAAAGGAGCCCGGACGAATGCCGCACGGGGACGCGGCGCGCCGATCACCGGGTGGCCTCGGCCTCATCGCATCCCGGATCGTTGGGGTGGGATTCGAGCGCGGTGACGGGGAAGGTCATCCACGGGTCCTGGCGGTCGGCCCAGGCTCGCAGCAGCGACGACTTCCCGCTCCCCGCCGGGGCCGTGACGACGGTCACCGCGCCGGCGGCCGCACGGTCGACGCCCTGCCCCCTCGCCGAACGGCCGGCCGGCTTCGGGGCGCCGCGTCCCTCCAGGAAGCCGCGCGGGCCCGCGTATCCGTTGCCCGGCACGTCGGCCACCGCCGCGTACAGCGTGCGCAGGGCGCCTTTGTCGGAGGGCCACGTAGCGTGCCCGCCGCCTTCGGAGGGGACTCGGCTTCGGGAACGGTGCCCCGGCCGAACCGCGGGCCGGGGCACCGCTTCGTCAACCGTTGGTGAGCGGGTGCAGGTAGAAGCTCTCAGCGGACAGGACGGCCGCGACGCGGTGCGGTCAGGACACGGTGACTCCCTGGGTGGTGACTGCGCGGCAGGGCGCGTGCCGACGGGGTTCGCCGGCCGCACGCCCTGCCGCCGGAAGAGCCGCGGTTCAGTGGGTGTCGGTGGCGGCCTGCTCGATCAGGCGCTCGACGACATCCGGGTTGCTGATCATGACGACGTGGGAGGCGCCCTTGACGTCCACCACCTTCTTCGCGCCGGCCCGCTGATACTCGAAGCGTTCCAGGGCCGGACGGTGTCTACGTACACGCCTTCAACCCCGCCGACCCCGGCTCCTACGTCCTCCACATCCACGACGGCCGGGCGGAGATGGTGGCCAGCGAGACCTCCGGATCGAAACCTCGTGCCTGCCGACTGCCGCGCCCGATTCCGGCCACGAACATTCCGTGCATACTCCCGTGGTCGCTCGCCCACGGCCGCGGCCGGCTGACTCTCGTCGGCTTCGCCCATACGTCCTCGACGTAACCGTGCCGTGAGCTCGGCTCCCGGTCGGCAAGCCTCCGGAACCACCCGCGCGGTCGCCGACGCCGGCCCTGCGCGTTCGTACGCAAGCAGGCCACCTACGGAACTCGCCGTGGGTGCCGACATCGTGGGCCGACGGATTGCCCTTCGGTCGCGAGGCGCCTGGAGGCGGCTTCGCGGCTTCGCCGCGACCGAGGGCGCGCTCGGGTCGGTCCGAATCTCGGGTCCGGAGGTTGCGCCGGCAGAGGGCTCGGGTCGCACTCGGGTTGCGTGATCCGCGCGTCGGCTCCGCAAGTACTGCCTCACGGCCACGTGAATATCCGTTCTCGGATTCTCAAGATCCATGAATTCCAGGGTCCGGGGTCAAGATCCCTTGTCGATGTGTCGTTGACAGCGCGGAGCCGTCGTCCAACACTGGAACTCGGTGCTTACGTTGGGGGTCGTATGGATATCGAATCGGATCCGGTCGTCCGGTCCGAAGCCGGGGGATCGGGACTGGATCTCGCGGAGCTGGAACTGGACTTGAGTTCGATCGACGCGCTCGATGGGACCGCATTGGGACAGATCCTCAAGGATCTCTACCGCACGGGGCCGGGCGCCGCGGCGGAGGACTCGCCCCTGGGCCGGATCCTGGGCTCGTCCAGCTCACACACCTCATTCAGTTCGCACAATTCGTTCAGCTCGTTCAGCAGCTATTCGGGACCAGACTTTTCGGATGGCTGATACCGACTTACGCCCGGAGCCCTTCGTTTCGTTCGTCTGCAAGGTCGCGTCCAGGTGCAATCTGAACTGCGATTACTGCTACGTCTATCAGCACGCCGACCAGTCGTGGCGTCAACAGCCGCTCCGCATGTCGACGTCGACGGCTGCCCAACTCGGCAGGCGGATCAACGAACACGCGGTCGCGCATCGGCTCGATCAAGTCGATGTCATCCTGCACGGCGGCGAACCGCTGCTGCTCGGAGTGCGCTACCTCCGGAAACTGTGCGAAGCCGTCGCCGACAACACCCCGGATGTCGCGATCCGGTGGAACGGTCAGACCAACGGCACCGCCTACACCGACGAGGTGCTCGCCTTCTGCCGGGAGTGGGACATCTCTTTCGGCCTGAGCATCGACGGGCCGCGAGCCGACAACGACCGGCATCGCCTCGACCACTCCGGACGGTCGCTGTTCGACGAGGTCGAGCGGGCGGCGGCCCTGCTCGGCAGCGCGGAGGGGCGACCTCTGTGGGGCGGCGTCCTGGCGGTGGTGGATCTGGCCGCCGATCCGGTGGCGACCTACTCGTATCTCCGGTCTCTCCATCCGCCGTCGATCGATTTCCTGCTGCCGCTGGGGCATCACGACGCGCCGCCGCCGGGAAAGAAGGGAGCCCCGGACGGCACTCCCTACGCGGACTGGCTGCTCCGGATCTTCGATCTCTGGTATCACGAACGCCCGCAGCCGATCCGAATAAGGAGGTTCCGAGACATCATCGCGCTCTACCTCGGTGCGACCCACAGTTCCGAGGAGTGGGGGTTGCAGCCGGTCGATTTCATCGTGGTCGAGGCAAACGGCGAGATCCAGGCAGTCGACACGCTCAAGGTTACCTACCCGGGTGCCTGCGACCTCGGCATGAACATTTTCGAAGAGAGTTTCGACCAGGCCCTCCGCTCCGCGCCCGTTCAGTCGCGTCAGCACAGCTGGCAGACGCTGAGCGACACCTGCCAGAGCTGTGACCTCGTGCGGATCTGTGGCGGAGGCTATTTTCCCCACCGGTATTCCCAGGAGAATGGCTTCCGGAATCCGTCGGTCTATTGCGCGGATCTCAAAAAACTTATCCGCACCGTCACCGGCCGAGTCGGTCACGACCTGCGGAAACTGCCCGGCCACCCCGGGAGGGACACGTAGGGTGACTCGACTCGATGCCGATACGATCGCTTCGCTGGCGGTGCCGAGCGGATGGCGCGGTACCACGCGGGCCGTGTTCACCGCCCGCTTCTACCAAACACTCGTCGGGGTACGTCGGTTGACGTCGCACCTCGCCGAACACCGGCCGAAACTGCTCGCGGAAACCGCGTTCGAGGAGTCGGTGGAGGCCTTGTGCTCGGTTCCGGTGGACGTGCAACGCAGGGTGCTCGGCCACCCGAGCGCCGGATTCTGGGTGTCCGTGGCCTGGGATCTGCTGAACCGGCGGGCCCTGGACCATTGGCCCGATCTGCATGTGGCGCCGCACTTGCGGGACTTCAGCCGATTCGCGGTCTCCGCTCTGCTCCTGGCCGAACGCGGCCGGCTGGCCGCCACGGTACGAACGGATCCGGCCGGCCGTGTCGTCCTGCCGGGAGCCGGCGTCGTACTGCGCCCTCGCGGGGCCGAGCCGGACGCCTGGATCCGGCTTTCGATCGACGACGCACTGGTGACGGCCGGCTTGCCGGGGCACTGCGACTCCATCCGGGTTCCCACCCTGGACAACGGCGTGGAGCTCGACTGGACCGATCACGACCTCCGGCTCGGCGGTCGGATCGACTACGACTTCGCAGAGCTCGACTCCGCCGACGCGCGCCGCTGGACAGCCGAGCTCGAACACCACTTCGCGACCATCAGCTCCGTCTCGGAACACCTGGGACAGGAAGTGGCCCAGGGTCTACGGGCGATCGTCCCGGTGCACTCGCCCCGCGCGGGCCTGCATGTCAGCGGCAGCTTCCAGGAAGCGCCCGGCATGATCGTGCTGGCCTTGGGACGGCGGATGGAGACCGTCGAAGCGCTCGTCCACGAATACGGTCACCAGAAGCTCAACGTGATAACTCCGCTTGCCTCGCTGATCGTCGACGATCCCGGGGAAGCCGTGTACTACTCGCCCTGGCGCGACGACCCGAGGCCGCTCAGTGGGCTCCTGCACGCCGTCTTCAGCTTTTCCATGGTCACGGATTTCTACCGGCGCCTGCTTGAACTCCCCGGTCCCGCCGAGTTCGACGCCGCGGCGGTCGCCGCCCGCACCTACCAGGTCGCAGGTCAGGTCGAGGCGGGACTGCGCGAACTCCGACAGCACGCCACGTTCTCACCGCTCGGCACGGCTTTCATCGACGCGGTGGACCGCAGATTCCTCGAATGCCGGGACTCGCTGCCCAACCCGTCGCCCGGGGAATGCCGGGAACTCGACGTCAGGGCCGCCGCGCATCGCGCGCGTTGGTCCGAACGGAACCCATTGCCCAGCCTGCGGACCCCCGGCCGCGGGGCACCTGACAACGGCCCCGATCCGGCAGCCGCAAAGACCCTGGCCGCCCTCGGCCTGCCACCGGACTGGGACACGGGTGCGATCGTGGGCCGCTGGTATCCCGGCGACGCACTGCTGGCACTCGTGCGCATCCTGTCCGCGGAGGGCGCGCCGGCTCTACCGGAGAGCAAGCCCGGCGAATCACTGATCGCCGACCTCGCCGCCGCACACCGGGCCTACGTCGGCGGGGACTTCCGGGCCGCTGCCGAACGCTACGCCGCGTGCGTCACACACGATCCGGCAAGCCCCTACTTCTGGCAGTGCTACGCGTTCGCACTTCGCCATCTGGGGCGCTACGACGAGTCGCTGTACATCCTCACCCACACCGAGACCCTGATGACGCGCGGCAAGCCGGTCGACGTGTCCCAAGACACACGCACCGCGGCAGGGGCCAAGGCGTGGCACGTGGCTCCCCCCACGTCGGCCTCGGTGTCCGGCGCCCCCGTTGTCCCTTCGCTGAGCGTGGCCGCGGTGGCGGAGCTGCGGGCCGGCCCCTACTACGACTTCGTGGAAGCAACCCGCGGCGGTGCGCAACTCCCGACGCTGATCGCAGTGGCGCACGGCCTGAAGCCGACGATGGACGTCTGGATCCCGGCCACAGGCTGGGAGGCCTTCCGGCGAATGGTCCGGGCCCTCGGCCTGAAATACCACGTGGACACCTACTTCGACCGGTTCTCCCCAGAACTGTCTCGGGCATTGCTGGACCGGTTGAACACGACCCGGGCGGTCTTCACTCCGACCCTCACGGACCGCGCGGAGGCACATGTCTTCCTTGCACGCGACCGCTCGGCTCTCGACCGGGCCGTCGGAGCCGGCTGGTACCCGCTGGTCGTCGACGGCAGGATCGTCGACAAACACCTCGCCGACCACGACACCTTCGGCGACGCGCTCGGCTACCCGAAGTGCTGCCAGGAGTTCTTCCGGCAACGCAACAACTGGATCAGCGACAACACCTATTACGCTGCCCGGCAGAACACCACAGGCGCGGCATCGCTCCTTGCCAACCCATTCCTCCGGCACACCGTATACGGCCTCGTCTCGTACATGCCGTGTTCCTTCTCCTGCGAACCCAGCATGGGGTTCGCGGGCCGGCTCCGGAACGTCATCAGGGCCGAGTTTCCAAGCTACGCGCAAGAGATCGATGCCGAAGCGGCCAAGGTCGTGCTGTGCGTGTCCGAACTGCGGATGTACAGGTTCACCGGGGAAACAGTGCACTACGCGGACAACGGCGACGCCATCGGCGTCGAGTACGACGGCGTGAAATCCATGTACGCGATCGAGAAGTGCGATCCGCTCTACAACCTGCTGGCCCAGGGCGACCACTGCCACCTCGACGGCAATGTCATCCACATCCGTCGGCAGGGGGCTGCCGTCGGCGGCTACCGGGCCAGGGCGGATCGACACGGCCCGGAATGCCCCTTCCTCATTGCGTTCGATCACTGACCCCGACCATGGAAACCAGCAGGACAGCCGGCATCGGCGAGAACGGCCGGAGACGATCGTCGTCGATCGGGGCCGGGTGTTCGTGTCCGAGGCGTTCTTGGCGGCGTGCGAGACGTTGGGGGTGAGCGGGCAACCCGCCCCGCCGCGCAGGCTCGCGGCGAAAGGGGCTGTGGAGCAGCACGTTCGGCGCGATCAACACGCTGTTCCGCCAACACGTGGCCGGGTACGCCGGCTCGAACACGACCCGACGCGGACGGCGTGTCGACGACGAGGCGTGTCGGACCGTTCCGCAGTTGTGGGACCTGCTCGACGGTGACGACCGGTCGGTGAGCCGAGTGGCGTGGTCCGCACCCGGATGCGCCGCGCTGACCGACGCGATCCGGCTCGTACCGGTCGCCGTCGCTCCCCCGGGTGATCAGGGTGTACATGCCGCCTTGGGCGGTCAGGCGCCGGGCGTTGTCGGTGCCGTCGCCGGTGAAGGAGGCGATGCCCCGGTGGGCGGTGTCCGTCGCGTGCCCGGTGTAGCAGGCCTGGTGTGCCCGCAAGAACCCGCCCAGTCCCGGATGGAGGATGCGAATCGGCGCCGGACGCCCGTCGAGGGTGCGGGTCGAGGCGGTCATCACAGCTTGAACGCCTTTCGCGGGTTGACCATGACCAGATCCACGGCCGTCTCCATCGCCTCGTCCTCGTCGAGTCGGTGCTCGGCGACCAGTTCGGCGAGATAGCCGCAGTCCAGTCGCCGCGACATGTCGTGTCGGGCGGGGATGGAGCAGAAGGCTCGGGTGTCGTCGACGAAGCCGGACGTCCGGGAGAATCCCGCTGTCTCGGTGACCGCGCGGCGGAACCGGCGGATGGCGTCGGGGGCGTCGAGGAACCACCACGGGGCGCCCGCGTAGACCGAGGGGTAGAACCCGGCCAGCGGAGCGATCTCCCTGGTGAAGACGGTCTCGTCGAGGGTGAACAGGATCAGGTGGAATCCTTCGGCGGTTCCGTACCTTTGCAGGAGCGGACGCAGGGCCTCGGTGAACTCGGCGCGCAGCGGGATGTCGTGGCCGGTGTCGGGGCCGTACCGGTGGTGGGTGGGCGCGTGATGGTTGCGGCGCACGGATGGGTGCAGGGTCATCACGAGGCCGTCGTCGCAGGACATGCGGGCCATCTCGAGCAGCATGTGTCGACGGAAGGCGACGCCCTCGGCTTCGCTCGCCCTGCCCTGCAAGGCGGCCCGGTAGATGCGGGCGGCCTCGCCGCGGGTCAGCGGTTCGGTGCCCACGTCCGGGTGGCTGTGGTCGGCGGAGGTGGCGCCGTGCGCGATGAAGTAACGTCGTCGGTTTTCCAACGCCCGGATGTAGCCGTCGTAGTCCGAGGTGTCGATGTCCGCGGCGTCGCCCAGGCGCGCCACGGCCTCTCCCCAACTCCGACCGGGTTCCAGGTAGCGGTCGGGTCGGAAGGTGGGGAGGACCCGCGCCGTCCACTCGGGGTCGGCGGCCAGTGCCCGGTGAGCGGCCAGATCGTCCGCGGGGTCGTCGGTGGTGGCCAGCACCTCGATGCCGAAGCGGCGGAACAGTGCCCGCGGGTGGAAGGCCGGATCCTCCAGCCGCTCGGCGATCCGGTCGTAGATCCGGTCGGCCGTGGCCGCGGCGGGCTGCTCGGTCACGCCGAAGATCTCGACGAGTTCCGCCTCCATCCAGTAGCGGACAGGGGTCCCTCGGAAGGCGGTCCAGTGCTCACACATCGTGCGCCACACCTGGCGGCCCTGCTGTTCGGGCATTGGCCCCTGCCCTACTCCGAGTTCGTCGAGCGGGACACCGCAGGCGTGCAGCAGGCGCGTGACGTAGTGATCGGAGGAGATCAGCAGACTCGCCGGATCGCTGAACGGCTTGTCGTCGACCAGCAACCGAGGGTCCACGTGACCGTGCGGCGACAGGATCGGCAGGTCGCGGACCGCTTCGTAGAGACGGCGGGCGACGGCGCGTGCTTGTGCGTCGACGGGCAAGAGCCTGTCGGGATGGAGTGAGGAGGGCATACTCCGAATGGTTGTCCGCAGCGGAGGCCACGGCAATCGGTTGTCATGTGTTGCCGCGAGAGCTTGAGTGCGGGGGTGGGCACAGGCGCCGATCAGCAAGGCCTGTCGACGACTTGGGCCATGCGTGGGACCGAGCGCCCTGCCGCCCTGGTCCTCGAAACCGCTGGGGGGTAGCCGGCCACGGGGCGGGGCTCATTCCCGGCCGTCCGACCCCCACGATGGAGCGCCGGCCGCCGGCGGGAGGGGTGCCGCGATCTGCGCGGCGAGGTGCCCGGCCCCGAAGCCGTTGTCGATGTTGACGACCGCAACCCCGGGGCTGCACGCGTTGAGCATCGACAACAGGGGTGCCAGGCCGCCGAAGGCCGCTCCATAGCCGATGGAGGTCGGCACCGCGACGACGGGCGCGGCGATCAGCCCCGCCACCACGCTGGGCAGCGCGCCGTCCATGCCTGCGGCAACCACCACGACCCGGGCGGAACGCAGCAGGTCGAGCATGCCGATCACGCGGTGGAGTCCGGCAACGCCCACGTCCACGGCCATCTCACAGCGCCGTCCCAGATAGCGGGCGGTCAGTTCGGCCTCGAGCGCCACCGGGAGGTCGGAGGTGCCCGCCGCCAACACGACCACGAGACCTCCCTCCGGAGCGGGCGGTTCGGGCGGCCACACCAGCAACCGGGCGTCCGACTCGTAACGGGCGTCGGGCAGTTCGGCGAGGACGGCCCGCGCGTGCTCGGGACCGGCGCGGGTGAACAAGGCCACAGCCCGGCCGCGCTCGCGCAGCTCGGCAGCGATCGCGCCCACCTGGTCCGGGGTCTTCCCCTCGCAGAAGACCGCCTCCGGATACCCTCTGCGGTCGATCCGTTCGTGGTCGAGACGTGCGAACGATTCAGCCATGGCGGACTCCGATCAGGGAAAGCGTGAAGGCGCCCGATTGCATGCCTGCGAGATCGACGGCGACCATCCGGAACCCCGCGGCACGGACCACGGCCAGAGCCGCCTCGCGCAGGTCGCCCGCGAGCGCCACGATCTCGGCGACGGGCACCTCGATCCGTGCGACATCGCCGTGGTGGCGGACCCGGCAGTCGCTGAAGCCCAGCCCCCGCAGGCCCCGTTCCGCCTCCTCCACCTGTCCCAGCTTTTGCGGTGTGACCTCGCTGAAGTGCGGGATCCGCGAGGCCAGACAAGGCGCGGCCGGTTTTTCCGCGCACGGCAGGCCCAGCGCGGCGGCGATCCGGCGGACCGCCGCCTTGTCCAGGCCCGCGTCGGCAAGCGGGCGCAGCACCCGGTGGCGCATGGCGGCCCTGCCGCCGGGACGGTCCGCACGCACCACGTCGTCGGCGTTCTCCCCGTAGGCGACGGCCGTCAGGCCGTGCGCCCGGACCACCTCCGCGGAAATGCGGGCGAACAGCTCGTCCTTGCAGTGGAAGCACCGGTCGAGGCCGTTGGCCCGGTAGGCCGGCAGTTCGCCCTCATGGGTGGCGACCTCGACCACGCGCACACCGATGTTCACGGCGACTCGCAGGGCTGCCGTCCGCTCGTCCGCGGCGAGACTGGGCGAGACGCCGAGCACCGCGACCACGCGGTCGGCGCCCAGCGCTCGGACGGCCAGGGCCAACAGCACGGAGGAGTCCACTCCCCCGGAGAAGGCCACACCGAGCCGTCCGGGCGTGTGGAGCAGTGTTGCGACGCGGTCGATGGCCTCGCTGTCGGTGTCGGACAGTCCCGGGAGCATGACGTGCTTCTCCTGTTCGAGGCCGGTTCGACGGTTTGCGGCCGTCGAGTCCGCGCCGGCGGGTCCGCGGTGCGTGAGCGGCCGACTCGGGCCGCCGGTCGCGGGTGAGAACACCCTTCTTGTTGCCGTCGACCCGGTGGACGCCGTTGCAGGTCCGGAAGTCCGCGAAGTTCCATACGTGCTCGCCAACGAACGCCTCGATTCGGTCGAACACCCGGTGGTGCATCGCCGGGTATGCCTGCTGTTACTTATCGGTCCGGGGGATGTCCCAGGTTCCCGACGTCCACGCCGATGACGACGTCTTCGGTCAGGCGAGTTCCCAGGCGCGGGCAGTGAGCGCCTCGACCAGTTCGGTGTCTTGGGCGAGGGCGGGATCGAGGAAGGCCAGCACGGCGTGCGCGGCGTCGGACGGTGGCCCGGTGAGGACCGGTGCGGCGGCGTCTCGCACGGGGATCCCGCCGCTTCCGAGCAGGTGCAGCAGCCACGCGGCGATGACGCGGAGCGCGCCGGGCGGCATCGCCCCGGACGTCCGCTCGGCGTAGAGCGTCGGAAGGACGCGCACCGGGATCTTCTGGGCTCCGTCCTCGGCGATCTTGGCGAGGGTGTGCCGGATGCGCGGGTTCGCGAAGCGGGCCGTCAGTGCGTCCCGGTAGGCGGCCAGCGCGGTTTCGGGGAAGTCCAGGTGGGCCGACGCCTCGTCCCACCATTCGCGCACCCAGACCCGGCAGACCGGATCGGCCACGGACTCGGCGACGGTGGTGTGCCCGCAGAACGGTGCCGCGTACGCCAACAGCGAGTGGGCGCCGTTGAGCAGTGACAGTTTGCGTTCCTCGTACGGCGTGACGTCGGCGACGAAGCGGGCACCGGCGTCCTCCCAGCGGGGCCGCCCGGCCGGAAACTCGCCGCCCAGCACCCACTCGGTGAACGGCTCGGTGACGACGGGGACTTCATCGCGGCGCCCGGTCGCGTTGCGGACGGCGGCCACGTCGTCCGCAGTGGTCCACGGGGTGATCCGGTCGACCATGGTGGCGACGTACGAGGCGTGCGCGGCCGCCTCGCGCCATTCGGGGCGCCCGATCGCGTCCGCCAGTTCGCCGATCATCCGTGCGGTGACCTCGCCGTTTCCCGGCAGGTTGTCGCACGGCACGACAGCCACAGGGCCGCCGCCCGCGCGCCGCCTGGCTACCAGCCCGGCCAGCAGCCGCGCGGCGACTGTCGATACCGGGGCCTTCGGATCGGCGCGGAGTGCGGCGATATCGGCACTCACATCGGCGCGTCGGGTATCCAGGCCGCCCCCGGGGGCGCGTGTGTACGCCGCCTCGGTGACCGTCAGGGTGACCACCGCGAGTTCCGGCCGCCGCCAGTGGTCCAGCCACGCGGCGTGGTCGCCGCCGGAGTGCGCCGAGGTGAGCGAACCGACCACCTCGAAGCGGTCGCGGTCGGGAGCACGGGTGACCACCGTGTAGAGCCCGTCCTGGGCGGTCAGCCGCTCGGCGATCGCGGTGCTGCGCCCGGTGAACGCCGCGATCCCCCACCGGTCGGCGTCGCCGGCGTGCTCGGTGTACCAGGCCTGATGGGCTCGGAAGAAGCCGCCCAGGCCGAGGTGGAGCATGCGCACCGGCGCGGCGGGGCGTCCGTCGATCGCGCGGGACAAGGGTCGGGTCGCGGGTTGGGCGGTCACAGTTCGAAGACCTCTCGCGGGTTGACGCTCATCGGTTCCGCCGCCGCCTCGAATGCCTCGCCCTGGTCGAGCCGGTGCGGTGACGGGATCGGCAGGTCGCGCACCGTCTCGTACCGGCGCCGGGCGAAAGCTCGCACACCGGGGTCGACGGGAAGTAGTCGGTCGGAGTGGAGGCTTGGCATGACGGCATGTTCGTTGCCGTCGGCCTGGCGCGGCAACCGGTTGCCATGTGTTGCCCTGGGCACTTGCACCGCGTCGGACGCCATGGTCCTCTGGCCGCCATGACAGCACAGATCGGTGGGCCGGGCGCCGTCCTCCCCGAGGCCCAGGTGCGAGCCTTCGTCACCGAACAACTGGCCGACGAGGATCTCGACGGCCGGAGCGTATGCCTGGTGGTACCCGACGGCACCCGCAGTTGCCCGCTTCCGATGCTGCTCGCCGCGGTGCACGAGGCGCTGTACGGCCGGGTCTCCCGGTTGACGGTGCTTGTCGCGTTGGGTACGCACGCGCCGATGGGCGAGGCCGAATTGGCCACCCATGTCCCGCCGCTGCCGGGCATGACCGTCCTCAACCACGAGTGGTGGAAGCCGTCGACGTTCGCCTCGGTCGGCACGATCGGCGCCGAGCGCGTGGCCGAGTTGTCCGGCGGGCTGCTGCGCCAGGAGGTCGACGTGCGCCTCAACAGGGCCGTCGTGGACCACGACGTGGCCTTGGTCGTCGGCCCGGTCTTCCCGCACGAAGTGGTCGGCTTCTCGGGCGGTGACAAGTACTTCTTCCCCGGCGTCGCGGGCGCCGACATCATCGACCTGTCGCACTGGCTCGGGGCCCTGATCACCAGCGCGGAGATCATCGGAACGCGCGGCATCACCCCGGTCCGCGCGCTGATCCACGAGGCGGCCGCGCTGATCCCGAGCCGCAGGCGCGCGCTGTGCGTCGTGGTCGAATCCGGCACCGGGGCGCTGCACTCGATGGCGTACGGGACCCCGGAGGCGGCCTGGTCGGCGGCGGCCGATGTGTCCGCGCAGGTCCACATCCGCTACCTCGACGCCCCCGTGCGGCGTGTGCTGTCCGTGATCCCGGAGAAGTACGAGGACATGTGGACCGCGGCGAAAGGCTTTTACAAGCTCGAACCGGTCGTCGCGGACGGCGGCGAGGTCGTCCTGTACGCGCCGCACGTGCGGACGATCTCCGCGATGCACCCGGAGATCGAGGAGATCGGCTACCACTGCCGCGACTACTTCACCAAGCAGTGGGACCGCTTCAAGCACCTGCACTGGGGCGTCTTGGCGCACTCCACACACCTGCGCGGCGCGGGTACGTACGACGAAGAGCGCGGCGAGCGCTGCCGGTTGACCGTCACCCTCGCGACCGGCATTCCCGAAGACGTCGTCCGCGGGGCGAACCTCGGCCATCTGGACCCCTCCGCGGTGGACCTCGCGGCGTTCGCCGCCGACCCGGACACACTCGTCGTGCCGCAAGCCGGCGAGGTCCTGCATCGGTTGCGCCCATGAGGGCCGCGTGGGTCGATGCGTCCGCCGGCATCGCCGGGGACATGCTGCTCGCCGCCCTCGTCGACGGCGGGGCCGCGTTGAGCACCGTGCGTGCCGCGGTGGAGGCCGTGGTCCCCGGCGAGGTACGCCTCGTGCAGACGCAGGTCATCCGCGCCGGTATGCGAGCGACTCGGATCGACGTGACGCCGAGCAACGACGACCACGCACACCGAACGTGGCGTGATATACGCCGTCTCATCGAGCAGGCGCCCCTGGCCGATCCGGTCCGCGCGTCGGCACTCGCCGCCTTCGCCCGCCTCGCCGTCGCCGAGGCACGCGTACACGGCACCGGAACGGAAGAGGTGCACTTCCACGAGGTGGGTGCCTGGGACTCCATCGCCGACGTCGTCGGCGTCTGTGCCGCGCTTCACGACCTCGCCGTGACCGATCTGACGGCAGGTCCCGCGGCGTTGGGCGTCGGCCGCGTCACCACCGCCCACGGCGAGATTCCCGTCCCCGTCCCCGCGGTGGCCGAACTCGCCACCGAGTGGCAGGTGTTCGCGGGCGGCGAGGGCGAACTCGCCACCCCCACCGGCATGGCGCTGCTCACCACCCTGGCCCGCGAGTGCTCCCCCCTGCCACACCTGCGTCTGGAGCGAACCGGCATCGGGGCCGGCAGCCGCGACACCCCCGGACGCCCCAACGTCACCCGCGTCTTCCTCGGCACCCCGGCCCCCACCACGCCCCTCGATGCCTCCGAAGCCGTCGTCCTGGAAGCCAATATCGACGACTTGGACCCGCGCGCATGGCCCAGCGTCCTCACGTCCCTCATGGAGGCCGGCGCCTCGGACGCCTGGCTGACCCCCATCCTCATGAAGAAGGGCCGCCCGGCGCACACGCTCTCCGTCCTGTGCCCACCGCAAGGCGCCCAACCCCTCCGTGACGCCGTCTTCCGCCTCACCACCACCCTGGGCGTACGCGAAGGGCCGGTCCGCAAAACCGAACTTCAACGAGGCTGGACCCACGTGGACGTCCTCGGCAGCCGCCTCCCCGTCAAGGTAGGCCACCGTTTCGGCAGAATCCTCCAAGCAACCCCCGAGTTCGCCCCCGCCGCCGCCCTCGCCGCCCGTCTCGGCCTTCCCGTCCACAGCGTCCTTGCCGCCGCCGCCGCCGCCGCCCACCAAGCAGGCCTGACCTCCGGCGCCCCCACCCCGCAAACGCTCACCCCCGAACCCGCCTGAAGCCGCGGCGCCGCCGCGGGCGCCTGTCTCGCCCGTCAGCGGGGAGACCGCTGTTCGGGCAGCCGGGTGGCCGGCGGCGTAGCCATTTGACGACGGCTGCGCCGCGGGCACAGGCGTTGACCATGGCGAGCAGGGAAACCGGGCCGGCGAAGGCGGCGGCGCCGCCGACGGAGGTGGGGACGACCGCGCGGTGGGTGACGGCGTCGAAACGGAGTACAGTGCGCTCCCTCCCACCATCCCATGGGCAGCCATAGCGTCGCCCGATGCCCGGTGTCGCCGCCCCAGACCTGCGGCTTTCCCCCCGCGAACGGAAGTGAGATCGGGTGAGCGAGCGTGACGGCGCACCGACCGCCGCAACCGGCGGGAGCAAGGCACCGACGATCTACGACGTCGCCCGGGCCGCAGGGGTGGCCGCGTCCACCGTGTCCCGGGCGTTCGCCAGGCCGGGCCGGGTCAACGCGGCGACCGCGGAACGCATCCGGCGGCTGGCCGCGGAACTCGGCTACCGCGTCAATCCGTTGGCGTCGGGATTGCCCACCGGCCGCACCTCGATGCTCGCGTTGGTGGTTTCCGACGTGACCAACCCGTTCTACGCCGAGATCATCCGGGGAGCCGAGTCCGCCGCCGCCGAGGCCGGATTCGTCCTCCTGCTGATCGACGCCCAGGAGTCCGACCGGGTGGAACGCGCCAGTCTGGAAAGGGCGTTGCCCGCCGTCGAGGGGCTCGTACTGGCGGGTACCCGACTGTCGGACTCGGCCATCCGCATGACTGCCAAGCAGCGGCCGGTGGTCGTCCTCAACCGGGACGTCGCCGACGTCCCCAGCATCACCCTCGACAACCCGCACGGCATGCTCGTGACCGCGGAACATCTGGCACGGTTGGGTCATCGCACGGTGACCTACGTGGCCGGTCCGGAGGCCTCATGGGCGGACGGGATGCGGTTGCGGAGCCTGCGCGAGGCGGCGGCCGGGCTGGACATGCGGGTGCAACGCGTGGGCCCGTTCGCGCCGACGGTCGCAGGCGGTCGCGAAGTTGCCGACGCGCTCCCCGAGGACCTGCCGACCGCCGTCGTGGCCTACAACGACCAACTGGCGATCGGAACCATGCTCGCTCTCCAGGCGCGAGGCGTCCGAGTTCCCGAGGACGTCAGCGTGGTCGGCTTCGACGACATATTCCCGACGCGCATCGTCAGGCCCGGGCTGACCACCGTCGCCGCCCCGCTGCGCGCCCAGGGACAGGCTGCCGTCGACGCGCTGCTGTCCTCGCGCGGCAACCCGGCACCGCGCACCGGCAGGCCCATGACCTTGCCGGTAAAGCTGGTCGTCCGTGACTCGACGGCACAGGCTCGGCGCACCCGGCGTCCGAGTTCGTAAAGCGGTACGGGGTCGCGGATCGCGGACTTCGTCGGCCACCGCTTCATCCGCGGCCAGGCCTGAAGGAGAGCCGGGCGGTGACTGCACCGGATCCAGGGTCTGCACGGACGCGAGCGCGCGCGTCCGACGCTCCGGTGGTGGTGACTCGCGGCGCTGCTACCGCCGTGCGACCGGGGCCGTGGGAGCGACCTCGGCGAGCCAGGTGTCGGCGATCAGCCGATGCCCCAGAGGGCTCGGGTGGACGCCGTCCGGGGCCAGTTCCTTCGGCTCCCGGTCCTGTGCCGCGCGGGGCAACACGAGGTCTGCGCGAACCACTTGGGCTCCGTTGTGCACAGCTGCCCGCAGGACGGCGTCGGTACGCGGCGACAGGTCCTCGAACCAGCGTTCCTGGTCCGGCCCGACCGGAAGCAGGAACGGGGTGATGACGACCAGCTGTGCGGACAGCTTCCGCGTGGTGGCCGCGAGCAGGCGGTCGAGGCACGCCTCGAACTCGTCGACCGGACTGAGCAGGTTTCGGTCGTAGCGTCGCCAGGTGTCGTTGATGCCGATCTTGACCGTGACGACAGTGGGCCGGTGGTCCATGACGTCGGTGCTCCAGCGGGATTCGAGGTCGTACACGCGGTGACCGTTGATCCCCCTGTTGATGATGTGGGGGCCGGGGCCGTCGTGCGCACGCTCGCGCAGAGTGCGCGCGATCTCGCGAACGTATCCCTCGCCGAGCGATGCGGGATCCGCACGATCGCGACCCGCGTCGGTGATGGAGTCGCCGATGAACAAGAGCGTGTCGTCGTCCGTGAAATGCATGCCTGCCGTCCTGGCGTCTTGGTGGGTGGGCGGGCGACGGGACATCTCACTCGTGACCCGCCGGATCACCGTCGACTACGTCGAAATCGAGGAGGTTTGTCCTGCGGCGCGCCTCAGGGTCTCGGCCTCGCGCGCGAGCACCGCAGTGTCGTCGCCGGGGACGAACTCCAGGAGCGCCTCGACGCCCCGGCCCGCCAACAGGCCGAGGGCCGCGGTCCACAGGTCCCCGCGGTCCGCCAGCGGCAGCCGGTTGTTGCCCGGCCACCACGAGAAGACATGCACGGCGGTGACCCGGTCGCCGAGTTCGACGAGCCCTGCCAGCGCCTGCTCGTCGGGGGTGTCCTGCGGCGGCTGCCAGTACGTGCGGACGTTGTCCGCGCCCACCTCGTCCAGCAGCCGGACGGTCGAGGCGACGGTGTCGGTGAGCGTTTGGCCGTGGAACTCCGGCGCGAGCTCCAGGCCGTGGTCCGCGGCGATCCGGGCCGCCTCCCGCAGGCAGCGCACGGTTTCGTGCCGCTCGTCCGGCAGGGCGGACCGCGATCCGGTTCCGCCCGCCCAGACCCGTACCCGGGGTGCCCCGAGCAGAACGGCGGCCCGGGCGACCGCGGGGAACGCGGCCAACTCGGCGGGCGTGGCGCGAAAGTACGAACCGTACGAACAACAGACCAGCCCGTAGCGGTCGGAGATCTCACGGACCGCTCGGACCGTGCCGGGCTCCCCCGCGGGCGCGTGCACGTCCGCTCCCCACTCGATGACCTCCAGGCCCGCGTCGGCCGCGCGTCGCGCAACCTCGGCGGCGGGCAGCCGGCGGAAGGTGACCGAGCACAGGCCCGGACGGGTCCGCCCGCCCCCCGCTGTGTCCGTCGGCCCGGCCGGCGGGCGGAGCGGGGGGCGCTCCGCCGCGCTCCGGGTGCTCTCCTCGGTCATGGCCCTGCCTTCCTGCGGTCGGCGTGCGGATGATCTGCGATCGCCCTGTGGGGGTCTGACCCGGTCCGCCCGCACGGGGTCGGGCGGACCGGGTCGGAGGGACTGGCGGGGTCGGGCGGACGGACCGGTCAGGCGTGTGGTGCCCCGTCACCGCTGGTCGTTCAGGGGGCGTTCGGGCCCACGTCCGCGGCGGTGAGGGGGTGCCGGAGTGCGGGCGTTGTCGCGTACTCGTCGGCACCGATGTCCCGTACGCTGCCGCGCTGGTCCCCGTCGATGTCGTCGGCCAGGACTATGCCACCCAGCGTGGCCGCGCCGATCGCCGGGCTGCCTGCCGTCAGCCGCAGAACACCGTCCGCGCCCTGACTGAGCCGGGGGTCGGCCCGGATGAAGGCTCCGGCGGGGATGTTGCCGTTTGCGGCCGCCCCCCACAGCAGGTTGCTCTGCCAGGTGAAGCCGGAGGTGGCTCCCATGGCGACGAGGCTGCCGGCGTCGCCGACCAGCAGGTTGTCGGCGATGGTCACGTCCTGCGGCTCGAACGCCCGCGTCTCGCCCGACAGCATGCCGGTGTTGTTGATCAGGGAGTTGTGCGCGATCACCGCGCGGTCGCAGGCGTCGTTGCCCCGCCGCTGGCTCTCCGTCTCACTCGGGGTGTGGTCACGGGTGCTGCCGCTGCCGACCACCAGGGCCCGGCCGGACAGCCCGCTGAGGTAGTTGTTGACGATCACATGGTCGTTGCCGTAGATCCGCACCCCGTCGATGCCGCCGATCAGGTAGTTGCCCTCCACCGTCGAACCGTTGCCGTGCCGCAGCACGATGCCGCCGCGGCTGTTGCGGATGGTGTTGTACCGGATGGTGTTGCCCGAGGACTTCACCGAGATGGCCTCGGGGTCGCCGTCGCAGCGCTCGAACAGGTTGTACTCCACGTATCCGTTGGCGTCGGACAGGGCCCGGCCGCTGACGCCGAAACGGATGGGCTCGCCGCCGTTGTCCCCGGTGAAGCTGTGGTCGGAGAAGTGGTTGCGGAAGATCTGCACGTTCTGGGCCATGTCGGTCTTGCCGGGACCGTCGACGACTATGAAGATGCCCGTGGTGGTCTTGTTGTGGAAATGGTTCCGGTCGATCTTCGTGTCGTTCGCCCGTACGACGACCCAGTACGGATCGCCGCTGTCCGCGAACTGGAAGTCGTTGCGAGTCAGCCGGATCGCCGAGCAGGTCGTCGGGATCTCGAGCGTGGTGCTCTGCCGGAAGGCGAAGCCGCTGATGACGATGTTGCTCGAATTGCCGAGCACGAAGCCGCGTGCGCCCTGCAGCACCACACCGCCGCGCGTCTTGGACACGATGGTGATGGGTGCGGCGCTCGTGCCGTTCTTTCCGGAGATGTTGATCGAGCCGCCCGAGGGGACCGTGTAGGTTCCGTCGGCGACGACGATCCGGTCACCGGGTGCGGCGCCGTTGATCGCGCTCTGGAGCGCCGCGAGGGAGGAGACCGGGATATCGGCCGCCGATGCGCTGCCCGACAGCGAGGTGGTGAGGGGTACCGCGGCAAGTGCGGCCACGGCCGAGCTCTTGAGGAACGTGCGTCGTTGCATGGTGCCTCCTGGATCGAAGTGGGCGGGTGCGCTCAGTCGGCCCGGGGACCGACGTCGGCCGGGGTCAGGGGTCCGCGCCTCGGCGCCCGGCGGGAGTATTCGTGCGCGCCCACGTCCGGCGTCCTGGTGCGGGGCTGTCCGTCGATGTCGTGCGTGATGCGCGGCCGGCGCAGAGTGCCGGCGTCGATCGCGGGGCTTCCGGCGGCCGGGCGGGAGATGCCGTACGCGTCCTTCACCAGCTTCGGGTCGACCCGGGTACCGCCGCCGGCGGGGATGTTGCCGTCCGCGGCGGCGCCCCACAGGAGATTGCCCGTCCAGGTGAAGCGCACGGTGTTGGCCATGGCGACCAGTTGGCCCGTGTCCGCGACGAGCAGGTTGTCGGCGACGGTGACGTCGCGCGGCTCGTGCGGGCGCTGGCTCTCGCCGGAGATCGTGCCGCCGTTGTTCACCAGGGTGTTGTGGGCGATCAGGATGCGGTCGGGGGCGTCGTTGCCGCGGCGCGCCTCGGGCGTCTCGCCGGGCAGGTGATCGCGCTCCGATCCGCTGCCGATCACCAGGGCGCGCCCGGCCAGGCCGGAGAGGTGGTTGTTGACGATCACATGGTCGTTGCCATAGATCCGCACGCCTTCGGTGCCGTCGATGAAGTGGTTGGCCTCCACCCGGTTGCGGTTGCCGTGCCGCAGTACGATCCCGCCGAAACTGTTGCGGATGGTGTTGTACCGGATGGTGTTGTCCGAACTCTTCACCGAGATCGCCTCGGGGTCCCCGTTGGCCCGCTCGAACAGGTTGTACTCCACGATCGCGTGGGCGCTGGACAGGGCGCGGGGGCTGACGCCGAGCCGGATCGGTTCGCCGCCGTTGGAGCCGGTGAAGGTGTGGTCGGAGAAGTAGTTGCGGTACACGTGGACGCGCTGGGCCATCTCCTCGGTGTTCGCGCCCTCGATGCCGAGATAGATGCCGAGGGTGCTCTTGCCGTGGAAGTGGTTGTGGTCGACCGTGCTGTCGTCCGCGCGCACCATCACCCAGTGCACGCCCTCGATGTCGGCCAGTTGGAAGTCGTTGCGGGTGAGCCTGATGTGCGAGCAGTCCGGGGGGATGTCCAGGGTGTTCCGCTGCCGGAAGGAGAAGCCGCTGAGGGTGATGTGGCCGGCCGCTTCGAGGACGAAGCTGTGCTCGCCCTCCAGGATGACGCCGCCCTGCGTCCGGGCGGCGATGGTGATGGGCGCGCGCCCGGTGCCCTGCTTGTTCCGAATGGTCAGCGGGCGGTCCGACGGGACGGTGTAGGTCCCGTCGGCCACGACGATCCGGTCGCCGGGTCGTGCCCGGTCGATCGCGGCCTGGAGCTCGTCCAACGTGCGGACGACCTTCGGGGCCGCGCTCGCGCTCGCGGTCAGCGCTCCGCCGACGGGGGCGACGGCAAGCGCCACCCCTGCCGCGGTACCCATGAGGAACGTGCGGCGTTGCATGGTGCCTCCGTGAGGATGTGGTGGAGGTACGGACCGTGTTCCGGCTTCCGATCAGCCGGCGGTCGGGGTGTCGCGGGTGGTGTCCCCGGCGTCCCGGGTCGCCTGGGCGTCCAGGAACAGTTCGATGACGGGTACGGGGGTGTCGGGGCGCCTGACCGGGAGTTGGAGCGTGAGCGTTCCGGCAGGCTGGCCGCCCATCTCGGTGTTGACCGCGGGCCGGTCCGGGTCGATGTGGACCGGGATGATCTCGGACGCGTCGTTGAGCAGCTGGGCGTAGCGCACCCGGCCGGCCAGGCCCGGCAGGTGCAGGTGACGCATCGGCCAGGCGAACAGGTGGACGTAGAGCCGGTCGCCGCGCCGGGTGTACCGGCATTCGGCGGGGGCGGTGTATGAGGAGGGGCCGCAGCCGCGAATCGACCGCTCGTGCAGCTGCATCCACCGGCCGATCTCGTCGAGGAGGGCGGTGTCGCGCGGGTCGAGCGCACCACGACCGTCGGGCCCCACGTTGAGCAGCAGGTTGCCGCCCTTGGACACCCCGTCGACGAGCATGCGGATCAGCAGATCGGGGCTCTTGTGGTCCTGGTTGTCCCGGTCGTAGCCCCAACTGCCGTTGAGCGTCTGGCAGGCTTCCCACGGCACGGGTCGCCCGTTCTCGGTCATGGGACCGGACGGCTGGTACTGCTCGGGTGTGACGAAGTCCCCGGGAAGGCCGGTCCGGTCGTTGACGAGGACGTGCGGTTGCAGTTCGCGAATCGTCCGCAGGAGCTGCGGGGAGTCCCAGTCGTCGGGCCCCTTGCCGCCCCACCAGGAGCGCTCGGCATACGAGAAGTCGAAGAACAGGTAGTCGATCCGTCCGAACGAGGTCAGCAGTTCGCGGACCTGGCCGTGCAGATAGCGCTGGTAGTCGCGAATGTCCCGATCGGCGTTGGCGGCCTTGAATGCCTCGTCGTCGCGCTGCGGATGCACGCCGTCCACGGGGAAGGACGGATGGTGCCAGTCGATCAGCGAATAGTAGAGGCCGACCTTGAGCCCCTCGGCGCGGCACGCCTCGACGAACGGCCCCACGAGGTCACGGCCGTACGGGGTGTTGGTGACCTTGTACTCGGTGAGGGCGCTGTCCCACAGGCAGAAGCCGTCGTGGTGCTTGGTGGTGAGGACGACGTACCGCATGCCCGCCGCCTTGGCCGCCCTGGCCCACTGGGCGGGGTCGTAGCGGTCGGGGTCGAAGTGGTCGAAGTACACCTGGTATTGCTCGTCGGTCAGTTGCTCACGGTTCTTGACCCACTCGTGCCGTGCGGCGAGGGAGTACAGACCCCAGTGCACGAACATGCCGAACCGGGCACTGGTGAACCAGTTCGTCTCCGGGCCTCCCTCGGGATCCGGGGTCGCGGACGGATACGCCTGCGGGGTGTCAGCGCTCGCGGTCATGGGGAATCGCTCTTTCTCGTCGGCGCCCGGTGGCTTTCGGTGCGCGCCAGGGCTGGTCGTACGGGACGGGGGCGGGGACGGGGCCGACGGGCCGCGAGTCGGCGGGGCGGTCTGCGGGTCAGCCCTTGAGTGCCCCGGAGGACAGACCGCTGACGAAGGACCGCTGGAAGAACAGGAAGACGATCACAGAGGGCAGCAGGGCCAGCAGAGAGGCGGCCATCACCACTCCGGGGGTCACGGCCGGATCGATCCGCAGGGTCCGCAACGCCAGCGGCAGCGTGTACGAGGAGGAGTCGGTGGCGACGAGCAGGGGCAGCAGGTACTGGTCCCAGATCATGGTGAAGCCGAAGACCCCGATGACGCCGAGGGCGGGCTTGCACATCGGCAGAATGATCTGGGCGAAGATCCGCAGGTCTCCGGCGCCGTCGATGCGCGCGGCCTCTTCGAGTTCACGCGGCACGTCCTTCATGAACTCGGTCATCACCAGAATGGAGAATCCCCAGGCGCCCAGCGGCACGATCATGCCGGCGAGGGTGCCGATGAGGTTGAAGTGCACGACCGGCAGGTCGGCAAGGACAACGGACAGCGGGAGGGCCAGGATCTCCTCGGGCAGCATCAGCGTCGCCAGGATGGCGACGAGCGCCAGCGTCATTCCGGGGAAGACCTTCCTGGCCAGCGCGTATCCGGCCAGGACCGAGACGGCCACCTGGAGCAGCAGCCCGAAGCCGACGACGAAGAACGAGTTCAGCAGGTACTTGAGCACCCCCTGGTCGACGGCGATCCTGAAGTTGTCCAACGTGAAGCCCGAGGGCACGATGCTCAGTTGCGTCGGGTCCTTGATATGGCCGAAGGCACCGACGAGCAGGGCCAGCAGCGGACCCGCGAACATGGTCAGGACCAGGAGGTAGACGACGGCCTTCAGAATCCGTCCGCCGATGCTCCGGCTCTCGGTCAGGCCCAGCGCGGTCTCGTTCTGCGCACTCACTTGCTCTCCCTCCGCCGCAGCAGTTGGACGATGACGGTCAGGATCAGCGTCGCGACGAACAGCAGGACCGCTCCCGCCGCGCCGACACCGAGCCGGTTCTGCTCGAGCCCGAGCTTGTAGATGAGGGTCGTGACGACCTCGGTGGAGCCGTTGGGGCCCCCGTTGGTGAGCAGGAACACCTCGGTGAACACCCGCAGTCCGCGAATCGCGGCGAGGACGAACAGGATCGAGAAGACCGAACGCAGTCCGGGCATCGTCACGTACCACACCCGCTGCCGCCGGGAGGCACCGTCGACCCTCGCCGCCTCGTACAGACCGCGGTCCACACTCGTCAAACCGGCGAGGAAGATCATCATGTCGTAGGGGGCTCCCCGCCAGATGCCGGTGAGCATGATGGATGCCATCGAGGTGTCGGGGTCGTTGATGAACCCCGACGGGCCCAGTCCCGCCAGGCCGAGAACGGAGTTGAGCATGCCGTCCCCGGTCGGGTGATACATGATCCGCCACAGTTCGGCGACGACCGCCATCGGCACCACCACCGGAAGGAACGCCGCGGAGCGCACGAATCCCAGTCGACGGCTCTGCCCCTCCATCAGCAGGGCCAGGGCGAGGCCGAGTGACATCGAGCCGACGGTCTGTCCGACGCCGAGGACGACCGTGTGCCACACGGCCTCGCGGAACCCGTGGGACTCCAGCACCGTGGTGTAGTTCTCGGTGCCCACCCACCTGTTTCCCAGGTAGGGCTGAACCTCCTGGAAAGACATGGTCAGTGCGTTGGCCATGGGGATGAACTTGAAGTACAGGAAGAGGATCAGCGCCGGGGCGAGGAACAGCCAGGGCGTCCACCACCGGCCCGATCTGCGGCCGCGCGCCCGGCGGCCGATGGTCACACCGCCCCGGCGGCCCGCTTCTCGCGGGGCGGAGCCGGCCGCCAGCTTGGCGGCCGGCTCCGCCTGGTCGAGGCTCATGACGCGGCGATCCCCTGCTCCTTGAGGATGTCGGCGAGCTGCTTGTCGAGCTCACGCAACTTGGCGTTGGTGTCGAGGCCGCAGTCCGCCATCAGCGCGTTCACCGCGTCCGCCGTCACCTGCCGCACCGGCGTCCAGTTCGGGATGGAGGGCGCGTACCGCCCGGAGTCCTGGTACGCCTGGGCGTAGGTCTTCCAGCGCGGGTCGGGGCGGATCTGGGAGATGTCCACGGTGGTGTTGACGGGAATTTGTACGGTGTAGCCGGCGGTGCCCTCCATCCCCTTCTTCTGGCCTTCGACGGAAACCGCGAAGCCGGCGAAGGCGTCCTGGCCGGCCCGGTTGTCGGAGCCGGCCATCAGGTAGACGGAGCTGCCCTCGGCGAGGACGGTGGCGTCCTTCGGCCCCTTGGGCATCGGCACGACCTCGTACTTGTCCGCGCCGAGCGACTTGTCGAAGCGGGGCAGCAGGTACGGGCCGACGACGTACATGCCGGCTTTGCCCGCCTCGAACGTCTCATTCGTCGGCGGGGTGTCCATGGTCACGGCGCCGGGCTGGATGGCCTTGGCCTTGCACCCCAGGTCGCGGAACCACTGCATGGCCTGCACCGACGCCGGGGTGGTCATCGCCGGCTTGTACTTGCCCTTCCCGGTCTCGGTGATGAAGTCGCCGCCCGCGGCCCAGAGGAAGTTGGAGAAGTACCAGGAGGCGTAGCCGCGCTTGGTGGACAGAGGAGCGGCGAGCCCGGCGGTGTTGTTCTTGCCGTCACCGTCGGGGTCCTGGGTGGTGAAGGCCGCGGCCATCGCGGCGAAGTCGTCCCAGGTCCGCGGGACGTCGAGCTTCAGCTTCTCGCGCCAGTCCTTGCGGATCAGCAGCGCGGACGCCTGCGCGGAAATCGGGAGTCCGTACTGCTTGCCGTCCAGACTCTTCCCGGACTGCAGTCCCTGTCCGATGATCTGCTTGCTGTCCTTGATCTTGCCCAGGTCGATCTCCCGGAGCAGACCCTGGCTGTGCATGGTTCCGATCTGCGTCGCGTCGTTCATGACGATGTCGGGAAGCTTCTTCTGGGCGGCGCGCTGCTGCAGTTTGGTCTCGAAGTCGTCGAAGATGGCCGTGACCTCGACCTTGTAGCCCGTGGCCTTCTCGAAGGCGGCGGCGAGTTCCAGCGCGCCCTTCTCCCCCGGTCCGCCCGGCGTCGTCCTGGTCCAGAGCTCGAGAGGCGCCTTGGAGTTCTGCTTGGCATCCACTCCCGCCGGCCCGGATGTACAGCTGGTGAGGATCAGTGCCGAGGCGAGGGCCCCCGCACCGATCCATCGCGATCTCTGCATGACAACTCCTGTTTTCGCCGCACCACACGGGCCTGGAAAGCGCTTGCTGGGACGGTAACCGGGTCCGATTCGAACGGTCAATAGTCCGATGAATACAAAAGGTTTTGGAGTCGACGAGAGTGCTCATCCGGCGCACTTCCGCACCCCTCCCACGCGATCCGACAGACGGGAAAGACGACCCGACACCTGTAAATAGGCTCTTATCCGTACAATTTGGGCATCGGCGGGAACGGTCATTCGCTCCGAGGCGCGTCTC
The DNA here is from genome assembly GCF_040605455.1 of Embleya sp. NPDC005575. Classification (NCBI taxonomy): domain Bacteria; kingdom Bacillati; phylum Actinomycetota; class Actinomycetes; order Kitasatosporales; family Streptomycetaceae; genus Embleya; species Embleya sp. NPDC005575. Next base: position 37,957 of record NZ_JBEXCV010000056.1, read on the forward strand.
ACTCTCCACAAACAGCCACCCGAACAAAGAAGATCGGGCATCCAAGGGCGCGGCGATGACATTTCAATGATCCGATGTATGGTTCCCTGCGAGCTACGGGGCCGGACAACGCACAGGCCACACCGATCAGCGACGTTCAGTCAGACGCTTGCCACCACATCCGAGCAGGGACCGCCGACCGTCCGGCTGCCGGTCCACCGCCGAACAGGCCGAGGAGACCAACCCGACATGAACGAACCGGCCACCGCACCGACAGCCCTGTTGGTCATGGAGGAAGAACGCCGGGCCGACGTCTACCCGCCCACAGTGCTGGCCGAGATCGGCCGGCTCGTGCACTGGCAGGGGCCGGCCCTCACCCGGCAGGAGCTCGACGCGGACCCCGATGTGCTGCGGACCGTCGACCTTCTGCTCACGGGCTGGGGTGCACCCGTCCTCGATGGCGCCCTCCTGTCACGTGCCCCTCGGCTTCGGGCCGTTCTCGTCGCGGCGGGATCCGTCCGGCACCTGACCACACCCGCCTTCTGGGAGCGCGACATCCCGATCGTCTCCGCCGCCGCGGCCAATGCCGTTCCGGTGGCGGAGTTCACCCTCGCCCATGTCCTCCTCGGACTGAAACAGGCCCACCGCATCGAGCGGGAGGTGGCGCAGAGCCGCCGCTTCCCCACCGATCCCGACGTCCCGGGCGCCTACCGGTCACGGGTGGGCCTGTTGGGACTCGGGCACATTGGCCGGCTCGTCGCCGCCCACCTCGCCCGCTTCGACGTCGAGGTCCTCGCCACGGATCCCGTCGCCTCCCCGGCCACCGCCCAGCGCGCGGGAGTCCGGCTGATCTCCATCGAGGAACTCTTCGCCACCTGTCACGTCGTCAGCCTCCACATACCGCTTCTGCCCGAGACCCGAGGCTCGATCGGGGCACGACTGCTGAACTCCATGGGGCCGGGCACGACACTGATCAACACCGCGCGGGGCGCACTGATCGACGAGATCGCCGCCGCGCAGGTCCTGCACGCCAGGCCCGACCTCACCGCCGTACTCGACGTAACGCACCCCGAGCCCCCGGCCCATGACTCGCCACTGTTCACCCTTCCCAACGTCGTCCTGACACCGCACCTGGCCGGCGCCCTGGGCGCCGAACGCCACCGCCTCGGACAGCTCGTGCTCGACGAACTCCGCCGCCTCACACAGAACCGGCCGCTCCAGCACGCCATCGACCCCGCCCGCGCCGCCACGCTGGCCTGACACCGCCAGGCACTGCCGACAAGGCTCCCTTCCTCGGGAACCTCCGATCGGCGACGTCACGCAAGGTCATGCTGTACCGCATGCCAGGGTCCGGGCAACCCTGCTCGGCGCCCGCTTCCACCAGCTCACAACCACGAGCGTCACGTAAACGAAACGTGAGTGAGACGCTGGCGCGGGCTGCGAGACTTCGGGGCTGCGGCAAGCACCTCTCGGCCCCGAATCCGCTCTGCGGACTCGTCGGACGGACCGGGCCGCCGCAGTGAGCAAAGGAGTCGACCATGAGCCCGAGCGGAATCAAGAGCGACTTCGGTGCGCCCGAACGCACTTCCCTGGCCATCTACGCACCGGATGGGCATACGGATCCGAACTCACCGAGTTCTGTCCGAAGGTGTAACGGTGGTGAGGTGTAACGGATGTGCGGGCCACCGGAGCAGCTCCCGGCAGACGTGGGTTGCGTGGGCTCCGGAGGCAAACCGGCTCGAACTCCGCTGGGTGCTCGCTTGCTGGCATCGCTGAGATCACCCGCGGTAGCGTGGGTCCGGCTCACGCCCGAGGCAACCCGGCCGACCCCTGGCATCCATCCGGCACAGGCGCGGCTGCCGAGAGTTCGTGCGCGGTCGTGCGCCCGTCGGGAGGCGGGCCCACCGATCCCGCCGGCGCGTCAGTGGTCCGCCTGTGAAATGGTGTCGACCGCCGGTCGGGATCGATCGTCCCCGTTATCCGGCCCGGTTCCGTGAGGATCCCCGTGACCACCGGGTTCGGAAAGAAACGGCATCCTCGTATGGTCCAACTCCGAGTGATCACCGTAGCGTTGCCAGTCCTACGATCGGGGATCGGCGCGCCTCGGACCGGGACGCCGTCGACGTGGAACCGGAGAAAGGGATGTGTGATGCATCGGCACGGAGGATCCCGTCGTTCCCGAGGCCGTGCGCCCGGCGACGAAGCCGCGGTTGAACAGATGCTGGACGACGCGTACGACGCGTTGGAGGCCTGGGGGAAGGACCACGCGGACATCTACGCGGGCGTGTGGCACAACGTGCCGACCGAGGAGAACCCGGCCGTGGTCGCGACGGTCGTCCTGGGCCTGACGGACCGTCACACCGCCACGGAGCCGGAGGTCGCCGCGCTCGTCGGGGACCCGAACCGCCTTCGGATCGTCTCGTGTCGATTCACCCTTGCCCGGTTGAACGCCATCGAACGGGCCGTCCGGGAGGCATATGCCACATACGGTGCGTACGTCGACGTCATGGAAAACCGCGTCGAGGTGATCCTGGGCCCCGAGCACCGCGCTCTCGGCGACGAGATCGCCGGCGGATTCGAGGCGAACGCAGTCGTGCCCGGTTACGGCGGGCCCGGATGGTTCGCAAGCTGACAGGACGGCATCCGCCGAGCTCCCGTCCGAGCATTCGAGGGCGCGCCCGCGACAGGAGCCGATCGGCCGGCCATCGTGTGCGGTGACCCGGTGAGCTCTCGGTCGTTCTCCCGCCCCGCAGGGTTGCCCATGCCGTCCGTCACGCCGATGACGATCGCCTCGGTCGTGTGGGAGGCGCGCCACTTGAGCCGGCCGGACGCCGTACGGCCGGCCTTGTAGGGGCTGTCGGGTGGCTTCGAGACGACCCCTTCGATGCCTCCTCCGAACGCGCCGACCCAGGCGAGTGCCTCGGTCGCGTCGGTGGTCATGGGCACTGGCTGAATCAGCGTGGACCCGGGCTCGTTCGCCGGCAGTTCGAGCAACCGCGGCCGTTCGCAGCCGTCCAGCAGCAGCAGGCACCGGCGGCGGCGCACCCGGTGTGCCGCCGCCTCCACCTCGCGCATCCACACCGGACGGCGTTCGCTCTGGGTGAGCGCGGGGGCGTTGACCGTCGTCGGCGAGGAGTCGATCACCCGGCGGCCCACACCCTGTCCCCCTGGGCACAGCGACACAAGGATCCTGCCGGCAACCGCCCTCGCGTGACGAGATTGATTTCACCCCGTGACCAAGACCCCTGACGAAGGTGAACGAACGAATCGCCTTCCGGAAGCCGCGTCTATCCGAGTTCGTCGGGGCGAGACAAGCGCACTCCGGTATCGGCCACGTAGCAGGCCACTTCCCGCCGGTCGGAGTCCCACCGGGCCCGGTCCGGAAGCAGGTAGCGAACGCCCGCCTCGTTGACCGGCGTTCCGGACGAGGGCAAAAAGCCCGCGAGCAGCCTCGCGCAGCGAGGGCCGGCCACGGGGTCCAGGCCCGGGGTGCCGGGATAGGGGGCCTGGGAGTCGATGGTGAAGACGGCGTAGATCTCGCCGATGTGCACGCGGGTGCAGGGCACGACGCCGACGGCATCGAAGCCGGCCGGGCGGACCGCGCCATCGGTCACGAAGCAGTCGCCTTTGCGGAGCGAGGCGCCGAACTCCGCGGGCGGCCGGGGCGGGTCGTCGTCCCGGGCGAGGCCGAAGGTGAGAAGGACGAAGAACGCGATCAGCCACGCCCCGTTGATCACGATCGCGACCGCGGCGGTCCACCTGCCGCGTTCGCCGCTGTGGCGGATGCGTTGCAGTCCGACGATCCCCAGGACCATGCCCACCGGGACGACCGGGCAGAAGAAGGCGGCCACCGGGGCGAGGGCGGCCAGGAGGTCGTAGGGCGGTTTCACCGCCCCGGGCCCGGCATCGGGTAAGGAGGAGGGCGGTATCGGCGGTGTGGCCTCGTGCTGCGGGGGCTGGGTCACGTCGGTTCCTCCGAAGGTCGGGCACATGAAAACGCGTACTGTATCGGCCCGCGCACCGAGAGGTGTTCGCGGCCGACGTCCCCGAGCATTGCGGTGACCGTCACCCCCCGGGCCCATCCGACACCACCGAACAGTCACTTGCTAAAGTAGTCAATTGTTCAATCCGCGCGGAAGCAAACGCCGGGAGACCGGCCCGCCTCGGTTGGGCGGCGGCACGAGGCGCGAAGATCGTTCCCATGACCGAGTACAGACGCGAGGACCCTCCGTGGTTGCCACAGACTCATCCGAGCGGCCCGGCCGCCACGCGGCGACCGTCGTGGTCGCATGCCCCTCGCACCGTGACTCCCGGGAAGGACGTGGAGCGGTGAGCACCCCCCTGTACGAACTGAAGGCCGAGTTCTTCAAGACGCTCGGCCACCCGGCCCGCATCCGCGTGCTGGAACTGCTCAGCGAACGCGAGTACGCCGTCTCCGAGATGCTCCCCGAGGTCGGCATCGAAGCCTCGCGGCTGTCGCAGCAACTGGCCGTGCTGCGCCGCGCCAACCTGGTGGCAGTCAGCCGCCGGGAGGGATCGACCGTCTACTACACGCTCACCAGCCCCCGGGTGGCCGAACTGCTCGCGGTCGCGCGCGGCATCCTGACCGGCCTGCTCGCCGGACAGATGGAACTCCTCGAAGACCTGCGCGCGACCGCGCCCCAGGTTTCCCCGCGCACTCCCCAGGGCTGAGCCGGACCGACTCCGGAGCCGCCCCACCCCGCACGACGGCCCGGGAACGATCGCCCGACCACGGGCGTGCGGGGCATCGGCACGGCGTACCTTCCAGGAGCGAGGATCCGCACCATGAAAGACCGGCGGCAAGCGCCCCCTATCGCGCGGGACACACCGGCTCCCCCCATCGGGGGACGGGCCGGCCGATGGCTCGCTCTGCTGCCCGGGCGCGGTGACCTGCGCACGATGCGCCGCTCCCCCGGCCGTGACCTGGTCGCGGGCCTGACCGTCGCGGTGGTCGCGCTGCCGCTGGCGCTGGCGTTCGGCGTCGCGTCGGGGCTGGGCGCGCAGGCGGGGCTGGTCACCGCGATCGTCGCCGGGGCGCTGGCCGCGGTCTTCGGCGGATCCAACCTCCAGGTGTCGGGCCCCACCGGTGCGATGACCGTCGTCCTGGTCCCGGTGGTCGCCGCCCACGGTACGGACGGCGTCCTGATGGTCGGCCTCCTTGCCGGGCTGATCCTCGTCCTGATGGCCGTGCTGCGGCTCGGCCGGCTCGCGGCGTTCCTGCCCGCCCCCGTCATTGAGGGATTCACCGCCGGCATCGCCGTGGTCATAGCCCTTCAACAGGTCCCCGCCGCGCTGGGCATCGCCCACGCCGAGGGCGACAAGGTCTGGCAGAGCGCCGCCGACGCCTTCATCCGCCGGCTCGACCACCCCACCGCCGCCGCGCCGGTCACGGCCCTCATGGTCGCCGCCGTCATGCTCGTGGGGGCTCGTTGGCGCCCGGCGGTCCCCTTCTCCCTGGTCGCCGTTGCCGCCGCCACGGCCCTGGCGTGGTCCACGGACCTGCCACTGACCCCCATCGGGGCGCTGCCCGCAGGGCTTCCCGCTCCCTCGCTCGGGTTCGTGGACACCTCTCTGCTGGTCACCCTGCTGCCCTCCGCCTTGGCGGTCGCGGCGCTGGCCGCGCTGGAGAGCCTGCTCTCGGCGACCGTGGCCGACGGAATGACGGTGGGGCAACGGCACGACCCCGACCGGGAGTTGTTCGGCCAAGGCGTGGCCAACCTCGCCGTACCGCTGTTCGGCGGTGTCCCCGCCACCGCGGCCATCGCCCGCACCGCCGTCAACGTCCGCGCCGGCGCCACCTCACGCCTGGCCGCACTGACCCACGCCGTCGCGTTGGCCGTGATCGTGTTCACCGCGGCCCCCCTGGTGGCCCACATCCCTTTGGCCGCCCTCGCCGGAGTCCTCCTGGCCACGTGCGTGCGCATGGTCGAGGTCGCGGCCCTGCGCGCCATCGCCAGGTCCACCCGCGCGGATGCCCTCGTGCTGGCCCTGACCTTCATCGTCACCGTCGCCCTCGACCTGGTCACCGCCGTCGCCGTCGGCATCGGCCTCGCCGTGATCCTGGCCCTGCTCTCCGTCGCGCGCACCGCGCGGCTCGAACAGGTCCCCCTGGATACGAGCGACCACACCGACGAGGAACGCGCCCTCCTCGAAGCGCACATCGTGGCCTACCGCCTCGACGGGCCCCTGTTCTTCGCCGCCGCCCACCGCTTCCTCCTGGAACTGACCGAGGTCACCGACGTCAAGATCGTCATCCTGCGGATGTCCCGCGTCACCACCATGGACGCCACCGGCGCAGGCGTCCTGGGTGACGCCATCGACAAACTCGAACACCGCGGCATCACCGTCCTGCTCTCCGGGATCAAACCCGCCCACGACGACATCCTCGCCACCCTGAAGGTGGCCGAACACCTGCGTCGCGACCACCGCATCCTCCCCGACACCCCGGCCGCCATCGAGCACGCGCGGACCCTCCTGGGACAACCCGACAATCGGCCAACCCGGTTGGACGTCGGCCCCGTCACCCAGACGCTGCCGTGTTGAGCCGCGACCCCTCGGGCCGCAAGCACCCGAGCGCCAACCCCGCCTTCAGCGTCCGCATCCACATCCCGCCGAACGCCGCCGACATCGTCGAGAGCGTCCTCGCCGACGCCCCCGGCACCGTGTCGCGGCGGATGGACGAGCCGGACGCCATGGGCGCCTGCCGCATCACCCTGGACGCCGACGGCCCCCGCACCCTCGCCTGGCTCACCGACGCCCTGGCCCACCGCCTGGGCGCGAACCTCCTCCACAGCCAGGACCCCGTCTTCAGCACCGCGGCCACCGGCAAGCTCACCCTGCGCGTGTGCGCGGCCACCACCACCGGCCACGACGTCGCCCTCCTGGACGCGGACGCCGACCGCCGCGTCGTCTCCCACCTGGCCACACACCCCGAACACACCGACCGCTACACCGGACGCGGCCACCGCGTCGCCCTCATCAGCGACGCCAGCGCCGTCCTCGGCTTCGAGGCCCTGCCCGCCGACGCCGTCCTACCCGCCCTGGAATCCCAAGCCGTCCACCTGCGCCGCGCCACCGGACTCGACGTCTTCCCCCTGCCCGTGGCCGCCTCCCGCGTCGAGGACATCGCGCAGGCCGTGCGCCTGCTCGCCCCCGGCTTCACCGCCGCCGTCCTCATGCACACCCGCCTGGACCGCGTCACCACCACCCGCTCCGTCCTCGGCCCCGTCCCCCCGCTCTTCCTGCTCGACGCGGTCAACGACGGCCTCGCCATCGCCACCGCCGCCGCGACCGTCAACGCCCTGGTCAACCGGGGCGTGAACCCGCTGAGCGCGCGAGTGGTCGTGGTCGACCCGGCCGCCGGCGGTGACCTGACGGGACTCCTGGTCGCCTCCGGCGTCGGCGACCTGACCCTGTTCGACCCCTTCGCGCACCGCGCCGACGCGCTGCGCGACGTGGCCGAGGGCACCGACGTGATCGTCGACCTCACCGCGTTCGCGACCCCGCCCCCGGGCATCCCCGTCCTGCGCGCCCGCCCCGACACGCCCCCCGCCTTCGCCGCCACCACCACCGGACCCCGCCCCCTGCACGCCCTTCCCGGACTCCTCACCGCCGTCACCACCACCCGACGCCCCGTGACCATGCACGCCCGCGTCGCCGCCGTCCACGCCCTGATCGAGAACACCCCCCGCGACGCGCTCCTGCCCCCGACGGACCAGCCGGGGCTCACTGCCGCCGTCGCCGCGGCAGCCACGCGCGCCCTCGACACCGACCCCACTTGACTTGACGATCTGACGAGTTGCCAAAAATTGCAATTCGTTGAATGATGGCAATGGCATGCACTGGGATGGCCGCCCGACGGGCCATGAGGGCCGTTCGGCTCCGGGGCACTGCCGTCGACCGTGTCAGTCGGGCGCACGGTCGGCGCCCACGCCCCTCCCGGGCGCGGACTCGGGCGTGGCGCCGCGGCGCGCGTCCGGACGGAAGCAACGGCCGCGCCGAAGGGAGCAGACCCGATGACGGCTTCGCCGTACCCGGCCCAGGCGCACTTCTTTCACGTCCTCGGCCATCCGGTGCGCGTTCGCCTCCTGGAATCCCTCGACGAGCGCCCCATGGCCGCACGCGAGCTGCTGACCGTCTTCGGCGTCCCGTCGACCTGTCCGTCCCGCCGGTTGGCGATCCTGCGCCGCCTGGGCGTCGTGCGCTCGGCGCTTCACGGATCGACGGCGGTGTACGCCCTGCGAGGGCGCGAACTCCCCGCGCTGATGCAGGCCGCCGACAGCATCCGGGCCACCCTCCCCGCAGGACCGTCGGAACGGCGCCGCCGGCGCCCGCCTTCGTGATGACGAACGCCGACTCCAGCCCGAACGACCCCGCCCCGGACGAAGGAGAACGCAGATGCGTTTCGAGATCACCCGCCCGCACGCCGACGGCACGAGCAGCGTCCACACCGTCGAGGACGCCGCCGCCGTCGGAGTCCTGGTGCGCGAAGCCGCCGCCGCCGGCCAGACCCTGCACATCCGCCCCCGACGTCGCCAGTCCGAACAGGCACAGACCGCTACCCGCACGCGACCGGTCACCAAGACGCGCTGAAGCCGGATTTCGGCACCGACGCCTTGGCCCGGCGGACCCGGTCGACACGACGGCCACCCGCGTTCCCCACCCGACATCGCGCCGCCGCCGGTGGCGCGATGGATTCCCAGCGACCGGATCGGAGACTCGCCATGCACCCCGACGACACGAACGCGGAACGCCCCACCCCGCCACGCCCCGTCGGGAGACGGCAAACCCAGAAGGAAATGGAACGGGGCATCATCGTCTGGCTCCTCGTGTTCACCTTCGGGACGCACCTCATCGGCGGCGGAATCTGGCTGTACATCCACTTCAGTGGTCGCGGCTGACGGCGACCCTCGCCTCAACGCCGGCCCGACACGACACGACACGACACGACACTTGGCACGATATCGACCTGTTCGAGGTCAGCGAGGCGTTCGCCTCCGTCGTACTGTCCTGGATCCGCACCCAGGGAGCCGACCCCGAACTCGTCAACGGCGGCGCCAACGCCTCCGGCACCATCATCGAACGCATCTGAGGCACGCCGGGCCGGCGGCACGAAGACGCACAGGAACGACCAAAGGCGAGGAAAGACCAATGAGCGATGTGACCGAGATGCCACCGCCCTGCCCCGAGTGCTCCGGCGCACACACCTACGAGATGGGCGCACTCCTGATCTGCCCCGAATGCGGCCACGAGTGGTCACCCGCGTCCGTCGAACCCGCAGTCGACACACGGGACGGTGCCGTCAGGGACGCCGTCGGCAACACGCTCACCGACGGCGACACGGTAACGGTGATCAAGACCCTGAAGGTCAAGGGCAGTCCGAGCGGAATCAAGGCCGGCACCAAGGTGCGCAACATCCGCCTCGTCGACGGTGTGGACGGGCACGACATCGATTGCAGAATCGACGGATTCGGCCCCATGCAGCTCAAGTCCAGTGTGGTCAAGAAGGCTTGACCCGACACTTGGGGCCTGTCGTGGGCCGGAACCGGCGCACCTGCTCCCGGCCCTGCCGAAGGATCTCGTGCGGCGGGTGCCGGCCGGCGCGATGAAGCCGTGCATGGCCGCGGCCATGGCGCGTTGCCGGGAAGCCGCTGTCGATCACGACGACCGAGCGGCGGGAGCGGGCCGCATCAACGCACCGTTCAGCCCCGCGGCGCCTCCGCCGATCACCACTACGTCGACGGTCCCACCGGGCAGTGCGTCGCTCGCGTACGGAGAAGTGGTCAAAGCCGTGTCCTCCTGCTCTTTCGTCGTGCGTGGTCCCCGACGCTGCGGATCCTCTGCACACGACGCCAAGCCCGTATTGCATTCAAGGCATACAGTGATGCCCATGGCGCAAGAAAGTGGAGAGCTGGACAGCCTCGTACGCAAACGCATCCGCGCGCTGCGGGTGGCGCAGGGCTTGTCACTGGAAGAACTGGCCACCCGCGCGCACCTCAGCCAGTCCTCACTGAGCCGGATCGAGAACGGACAGCGCCGCCTCGCATTCGACCAGCTGGTCACCCTCGCCCGCGCCCTGGACACCACGCTGGACCAGCTCGTGGAAACCGCCACCGACGACGTCATCACCAGCCCGACGATCGACAGCACCCACGGCCGGATGCGCTGGACCCTGAAAGCCGACCCCGGCATGAGCGTGGTGCGCCAGCGCCTGACCGATCCCCCGCCCGACAACCCGGCCCGCATGCGCGCCCACCCGGGGCGCGAGTGGCTCGTCGTGCTGTCCGGCACCGCCATCCTCGTGCTCGGCCGGCGCCGCTTCCGCGTCGAGACCAACCAGGCCGCCGAGTTCCCCACGATGATGCCGCACGCGATCGGTGCCGAGGGCGGCCCCTGCGAGATCCTGGGCCTCTTCGACCACGACGCCCGCCGCGGGCACCAGCGCAACGACGGCGACGCTCAAGGCCCTGCCGAATGACGCGAGCCGCACGACCGGCTCCGCAGCAGTGACCTCTTGCGCGCCAGGCAGCGCCCACGACCATCGTCTTGCGCAAACAGCAAGGTGTCACGCTTCTGGCGCATAGTGGTCCTAGTGTGAAGAGCATGCACCAAGCACACACCCACACCCACCACCACGGCGCTTCGCACGGCCACCACCACGAGCAGGACACCAGCGGCCAGGCGGAGATCCTCGACTTGGACGCCGAGGTCCTCGCCGAACACACAGCCTCCATCACTGCATCGCTGCCACTGCGGACCAGCCCCCACCACATCGTGGACCTGGGCTGCGGCACGGGCGCGGGTACCTTCGCCCTCCTCGACCGCTTCCCCGACACGCACGTGACCGCCGTCGACACGTCCGCCGAACACCTTCGGCGCCTGCGCACCAAGGCATGCGCCCTTGGCATCGAGGAACGCGTGCGCACCGTGCAGGCCGACCTGGACGACGACGCCTGGCCCGACCTCGGCTCACCCGACCTCATCTGGGCATCGGCCTCGATGCACCACATGGCCCACCCCGAGCGCGCACTGCTCGCCGTCCACGACACACTCGCCCCCGGCGGCCTGTTCGCCGTCGTCGAACTGGCCGGCCACCCCCGCTTCCTGCCCGAGAACGCCCCCACGGGCCGGCCCGGCCTGAAAGAGCGCGCCCACGCCGCGGCCGACCGCCGCCAAGCCGACCACATGCCCCACCGCGGCGCCGACTGGGGCCCGATGCTGACCGCCGCCGGCTTCACCGTCGAAGACGAACGCACCATCGTCGTGAACATCGAGGGCGACCGCAGCGAAGCGATCGGCCGCTACGCCCTCGGCGTCCTGCAGCGCATCCGCAGCGTCATCGCCGACAGGCTCTCCCCCGAGGACCTCACCGCACTCGACCGGCTCCTCGACGCCGGCAGCCCGCACAGCATCCTGCGCCGCGACGACCTGACGGTACGCACGGAACGCACCGTCTGGGCCGCCCGCCGCGCCTGACCCCAAAATGCGGGATGCCACGTCAGGCGGGGTCACGAGGAACCAACCCGGCACATCCGCGTGACGCAGGGCATTCTCGCGAATAACCGGTTGTGAGGGTTCTGCGAATGCCCCGGAGCCGCTCACGAATCCGCAGGTCGCCATTCGCAGAACTCCTCTCGCAACCCGCGCGTTGCGCAAGACGGTTCCGACAGACCGCGCGCGTGGATCCGACGCGCAGTTCGCTGCCCCCGGGCCGCATGGAAGCGGGCGGTCGCCTGGGACCTTCCCGTCCAGGCAGTCGGGGTGCGAGCGCAGGACGGTGGCGTGGCCGCTCCCGGCGGCCGCGACCACGACGGTGCGGTGGGGGTCAGTCGTCTGCCTTGAGCCCGGAGGGCTCCTGGGTGGAGGTGTAGTCCGCGACCAGGTTCGCATTCGCTGCGTGGACGAGCAGGGTGCCGTCGGCGACGACGTTCGCGCACAGGTCGGGATCGTAGTGGTGGTCCGGCAGCAAGAGCGGACCCCCTGCGGGGGCCGCGAGGCGGCGGGTCAGGAGCAGGGGTATGGCCATGGGAAACCTTTGGGATACGTCGGATGGTCGGTGGTGGTGCGAACTGCGTGCGTTCGGGGAAACCGTGTCGGCTCCGGCATCGCAAGGGTGTGTGCGGTTCACGCAATCGGTGTGCGTGTTTCACACACGGCATCGGCCTCGTCGCGTCCTTCGGGGTGTGGAAGTCGCAGTGGGCGCAGGCCATCCTGTGCCGGCGCTGTGCGAAGAACGTGTAGGCGCCCACGGCGCAGGAGCCGGGGCCGAGGTCGCAGAGCTGCCAGGGCTCGTCGTTCGCGGCGGCGCCGGAGGCGACCGCGTCGCGGTCGTCGGGACTCGATCGTGCGCACGTCCCGCTCGAAGCAGCCCGCATCGAGCATGTCTCGGAGAGAGTGTTCGGCGTGACCTTCGCGAACCACCGGGTGGATTGCGGTGAGCGGTGTTCGAGCCGGACTTGCGGCTCGAACAGCGTCAGCGGTTCTTTGGCGTTGTAGAGCCGCCGGTGATGGTGAACCGGGCCCGGTGGAACCCGAGTCATATGAACCGATTCCAAACATCTCTTCTTAGGCGGGGGTGAGGGCGGGCAAGTTCGGGTCGGCGGTCTTGGTCGGGTGGGGTGGTTTGGGGAGGGCTATGGCTATGGTGAGGCCGCCGTGGTGGTTGGCCGTTGTGGTTATGTGGGCCGCGTGGGCGTGGGCTATGGCTTGGACTA
>NZ_JBEXCV010000057.1:0-2073 GCF_040605455.1 Embleya sp. NPDC005575
GGCCTCCACCGGACTCGACCCGGTCGTCGTAATCGCCACGTCGGTCATCGGATACTCCCTTTGCTCAGGGTGTACACCGAGTCCTTGATAGTCCCGGCTGCCGAATCCGGGCGCGGCCTGCACATCCTCAGCTCGGCAGCGCCCGGTTGGCTTGCCCTGCCCAGCGACTTCGGCAAGGCCGTCCGATTCCGCTTGGGCCGCCGAGGCTGACCTTCCGCATAACGAGTGCGGACGAGTGATCGGCGAGGTCGCCGACATCGCCTGAGCCCACGCCCGTCGCCGTCCGTGGGGTGGATGGCGTCAGAGCGTGGTGCGGAGGATTTCGCCGAGGCGTTGGTGGGCGAGGTAGTTCTTGGCGAGGTGGAAGTCGAAGGCGTGGATGATGGTGTGGTCGTCGGTGTCCACGCCGTCGAAGGTGCGGCCGATGCCGTTCTTGGGGACGGCGACGATGTCGCCGGGGTCGGCCAGGTTGACCCAGCGGGCGACGCCGGGTGGGCGTGCGCCGCGGCCGTCGACGGGTGCGGGTCGCAGGCGGGGCAGGACGGCGTGCGGCAGGGCGAGGGGAGAACCGAGGGTGACCAGGAGGTCGACGCTCAAGTCGGGTCGTGCCCAGAGGGCTTCGTAGGCCACGACGGAGCCTAGGGAGTGCGCGATCACCACCCGGGCGCAGGTGCTTTCGAGGGTGTCGGTGACCCGGGCTCGGGCGGCGGCGCGAGCGGGGCTGTCGGGGTCTTTCAGGTAGGCGGGGACTTCCCGACAGAGTCCGGCGACGAACCACTTCGTGGCGGGTGGGCCCAGAAAGCGCATCCGGGCGAGGGTCTCCACGGCCTGGCGCACCTCGACGGTCGCCTGGCCGGCGGCGACGCCCGCAGGCAGGTCGAGTTCGCCCATCCACCGACGCGCGAACTCGGCCTCGAACGGATCGAGGTCGTCGAGATCGCCGCCGGTGCCTTGTCGGCCGGGCTTGCGGAGCAGGTCGGCGTAGTACGCGACGGACAAGCCCGGTGGGGGTCCGCTCACGCCGGCTCGGCGCAGGGCGGTGGCGATGCCGGTGTGCCAGACCCGAGCCAGGTTTTCGGCTGCCTGGCCCGGTGTCTCGCCGCGGCGAAAGTTCCAGATTCCGTGGACACCCACGATTGCCTGCGTCACGGCACCTCCCGATTGATGACGACGATGTCTGCCCTGCTCGCCGGTCAGGCGATCGATCGACTCGACTTCCGAATCAGCAGCGCAACGTCTCTGTCGAAGCCGGCGAACAATCGTCCCCCTGGTCCCAGGCCGAGCGCTGCACACGCTGCGGGCAGGGGAATCCGGTCGACACACGTTCTCGTGGTCAGGTCCCAGACGCGCACGCTGTTGTCGCTGGTCCCGGTGACGGCGATGGGTCGGCCGTCCAGCGTCGCGCACGCCACCGCGTTCACCCAGTCGGTGTGTCCGGTGAGCGGGTCGCCCAGTTGGACGCCTGCGGTCAGGTCCCAGACGCGCACGGTGTGGTCGTCGGCTCCGGTGACGGCGATGGGTCGGCCGTCCAGCGTTGCGCACGCCGCCGCGTTCACCCTGCCGGTGTGTCCGGTGAGCGGGTCGCCGAGTTGTCGCCTGGTGGTCAGGTCCCAGACGCGCACGCTGTGGTCGCTGGTCCCGGTGACGGCGATGGGTCGTCCGTCCAGCGTCGCGCACGCCACCGCCAGCACCCAGTCGGTGTGTCCGGTGAGCGGGTCGCCCAGTTGGACGCCTGCGGTCAGGTCCCAGACGCGCACGGTGTGGTCGTCGGCTCCGGTGACGGCGATGGGTCGGCCGTCCAGCGTCGCGCACGCCACCGCGTTCACCCAGCCGGTGTGTCCGGTGAGCGGGTCGCCCAGCTGGACGCCCGCGGTCAGGTCCCAGATGCGCACGGTGTGGTCGCTGGCCCCAGTGACGGCGATGGGTCGCCCGTCCAGCGTCGCGCACGCCACCGCCCGCACCCAGTCGGTGTGTCCGGTGAGCGGGTCGCCCAGCCGGACGCCCGCGGTCAGGTCCCAGACGCGCACGGTGTGGTCGTCGGCTCCGGTGACGGCGATGGGTCGCCCGTCCAGC
>NZ_JBEXCV010000057.1:2172-50068 GCF_040605455.1 Embleya sp. NPDC005575
CGTCGCGCACGCCGCCGCGTTCACCCTGCCGGTGTGTCCGGTGAGGGAGTCGCCGAGTTGTCGCCTGGTGGTCAGGTCCCAGACGCGCACGCTGTGGTCGCTGGCCCCGGTGACGGCGATGGGTCGCCCGTCCAGCGTCGCGCACGCCGCCGCGTTCACCCTGCCGGTGTGTCCGGTGAGGGAGTCGCCGAGTTGTCGCCTGGTGGTCAGGTCCCAGACGCGCACGCTGTTGTCGCTGGCCCCGGTGACGGCGATGGGTCGCCCGTCCAGCGTCGCGCACGCCACCGCCAGCACCCAGTCGGTGTGTCCGGTGAGCGGGTCGCCCAGCTGGACGCCCGTGGTCAGGTCCCAGATGCGCACGGTGTGGTCGTCGGCTCCGGTGACGGCGATGGGTCGTCCGTCCAGCGTCGCGCCCGCCACCGCCAGCACCCAGTCGGTGTGTCCGGTGAGCGGGTCGCCCAGCTGGACGCCCGCCCTCAGGTCCCAGATGCGCACGGTGTTGTCGCTGGCCCCGGTGACGGCGATGGGTCGCCCGTCCAGCGTCGCGCCCGCCACCGCCCGCACCCAGCCGGTGTGTCCGGTGAGCGGGTCGCCCAGCTGGACGCCCGCCCTCAGGTCCCAGACGCGCACGGTGTGGTCGTCGGCTCCGGTGACGGCGACGGGTCGGCCGTCCAGCGTCGCGCACGCCACCGCCCGCACCCAGTCGGTGTGTCCGGTGAGGGGGACGCCCAGTTGGACGCCCGCGGTCAGGTCCCAGATGCGCACGGTGTGGTCGTCGGCTCCGGTGACGGCGACGGGTCGCCCGTCCAGCGTCGCGCACGCCACCGCGTTCACACTGCCGGTGTGTCCGGTGAGGGTGTCGAGGCCTGCAGAGTTGAGGTTTCCCCCCGTTGCCGCGACTGCTGTCCAAACGCCGGCCTCGATCTTTCTGTCGAGTGCTTTCGACAGTGTCGTGGCGTTGTGGCGTGTTGCGTCCAGAGCGAGGAGTCGGCGGCGGGTGGTGGGGTCGGTGTGGCGGTGGACGCCGATGGAGGCGCGGTAGACGGCGCGGGCCAACAGTGCCTCGCCCGTGTCGGCGCGGGGGAGCGTGGTGACGAGCGCGGTCGGGTCGCCGTGGACCAGGTACTCGGTGTCGACGAGGAGTTCGTCGAGGCGGCCGGCGTGTTCCGCGTGCGCCGGGGCGTGGCGCAGGAGGTAGGGGGGTGCGGTGTCCCAGGTGCGGATGGGGCCGTCGTGGGTGGTGTGGCCGGCGAGGAGGTGGTCCAGGACGTCGCCGGGTGTGGGGGCGAGGGTGTCGGTCGTCGGCTGCCGCGTGAGGTGGTCGACCAGTCCTTGGTGGAAGAGGCGGTACAGCAGGGTGCCGTCCCGGTCGGGGGTCGCGCGCAGGTAGAAGAGGGCGTCGGGCATGAGTGTTCGGGCGCGTTCGGGGTCGAGGTCGGCGAACAGGCCCGCGAGGGGCAGGGCCACGTCCAGGGGCATGCCCTCGCCCTGGGCCAGGGCCAGGGCCGCCAGGATGGCGCGCATGCCGGGACCGCGGGCGTGGGCGGCCAGGTCCAGGTCGAGCACCGACGGAAGCGTCGTGGGTGCCGAGCGGCCCAGTTCCTCGGCTCCGTCGACGCTGTCCGGGGCGGGAATCTGTGCCAGGTAGCGGGTGAAGATCTCGGCCACCAGGAATGCCCCCCACTCGGCCCGTTGCCCCGGGCGTGGGGCGAGGCGGTCGGCGACGGCGTGGGCGAGGTGGTGCCGGATCGCGCGCATGCGGGGCAGGCCGTAGGCGGGAATGTCGGACAGGCGGCCGTTCAGGTGGTTCGCCACGTCGTCGCGGACCTCGCCGGGATCGGCGTCGTCCAGGTCCACCAGCCCACTTGCGGCACCTGCGAGGTGGAGCAGAGACGTGAACATCGGCCACGGCCGCGTGCCCACCAACAGGCGCACCACAGGTTCGCCGTCCGCGCGTGTGGCGCGTGCCAGACGGACCAGCTCCGCGCACATCGTCACCGGGTCGGACGCCTCGTCCAGGGCATCCACGATCACCGCCGGTACCTCGCCTGCGTCCGGCAGCAGACGCACGAGCGCGGTCGCGTCGACCAATACATCCGGCGTGGCGTTCAGGCCCAGCTGACGTGCCATCGAGGCGAACACCTCGACTGCGGTGCGTCCTCGGGCGTGCACTGCGGCCAGTCGGTCGTTGACCGAGGGGCATCCCAGCGGGTCGCGGGCCAACCGTTCACGGACCTGTGGTGCCACCGCGACGAGTTCGGGGTGCGCGGCGCACGCCAACGTGCCCAGCAACGCCGACTTGCCGACCCCGGGATTACCCGTGACCACCCGAAGACCACCGGCCTCGACGTCGTCCAACCACGGGCCGAGCAGGTGCAATTGGGAGCGCCGGCCGGTGAACCGGGTGCCGGCCTTGTCGGTGAAGTGCCGCGCGTCCCCGGGATCGAGGAACACCCGCAACGCCGGTTCCACGTCGGCCACACGCGCTGCGGCGGGGTCGTAGGCGAGATTGGGAAAGAACGGCAGGTCGGGTTCCTCCGCCGCCAGGACCATCGCGGTGCTCTGCACGTTCTGCACCATCCCGGGCGTCCGGTCCACCCGTTGACGGATCCGCCGCGCCACTTTCGAGAACGGCACGTGCGACCGCGCGGGGTCGGTGTCCAGTCCGGTGCGGGCGACCTCGTCGAACACCTCGGCGAGCGCGACGCTGAACCGCCCGTCGTAGGCGTCCTCACCGGCGCTGGAGGCCGCGATCACCCATGCGTTCGCCGGCGTGTCCGAACTGTGCACCATGTGCCGCCGCGTAGCGGCGCGGCCGGCCCGGCACAGGTCGAACAGGAACAGCGTCGGAGTGCCCAGCCGCTGCGCGTCGTCCACCCACTGCGTGATGTTCGTACCCCTGCCCACACACGCGTCCGCCGGCACCACGTCCACCCGGTCCGGATTGGCGGTGTCGGTGTCCCCGTGGGAGGCGACGTAGACCACCCGTGTGGTCCCGATCGCGTCATCGACGGCCGCGCGCAGCACCGGGGCGCCCACGTCCTTGTGGACGTCGGTCGCGTACCCGAGCCGGGTCAGAGCCGCCGCGACGGGCGGAACCACCTCGTCGACGAACGGCAGGTCCGCCCACACCGACGCACCCACCGGGATCTCGCCACCGGTGTCGGCCGCTTCGAAGCGCCCGATCCCCACCACCAACGCCCGCACCGGACCCACCCGCGCCCCCGCTTCCGAAAAGGAACACCCAGCGTGCCAGGCATCGGTCGACCACACCCGCCAAACGAGAGCAACGCGCCGAGGGTCAAGGCCGTTACACGACCGGAGAAGCCCCCTCGCATGTCTCGTGAGACGTCGCGAAGGCGAAGCCTGGGACGGGACTCGGTGCGTTGCCTCGATCGACGCCTACGGCAGTGTGCGGTTGGCGACCCGATCCGGGCACGACGCGAGCGCCACCCACCCGGAGTCGGCCGCGCTCGGCGCACGAGCGGACGGTCGCGCGGCGGTGTTGAACGGGGAGGTCGTGGCTCTGGACGCGGCCGGTAAGCTCGACTTCGGTCGGTCGCAACGACGGATGGACATGAGCATCGGCGCCTGCGCGACGGCCGGCGGTCGAAACGCCGGCGCACCCGACGATATTCGACGTAATGTTCGACGGTTGTCTCGCGGGCGTCATGCCCGAGCCGTCCGGGACGTTGCTCCGGGACACGCGAGAGGCCCTGCGGAGCTCCGTGCACGCGCATGTGGCTGCCATCGAATCCGGAACCCCGGAGCAAGAGGTGCTCGCGGAGGCGGGCGTCGCTCGTGTCATCCAGGCGATCGCCGACATGCCCGAAGGGGAGACGGCGCTGCGGGAATCGGCCGAAGGCGAGGACCTCGCCGTGCGGTACGTGGTGGCCGGCCTGTGGCGAGGACTCGATCGGTCCGCGGCCCTGCGCATCCTTCGAGATATGGACCTCGACTACTCCCGCCCCCTGCTCAGCTACTCCGCGCAGATGGCCGCAGCGCTGCTCCTCTCCGAGGGTGCTTGACGGAGGTACAGGGGGCCAAGGAGGTCGCCATGTGGCTCAGCACGTCGCTCAGCCCGCCGTCCCCGGCAGGCTGATGCGGGCGATGGTGCCGTCGCCCTCCGGGGCCGGTTCCAGGGCCACCGTGCCGCCCGCGTCGGCGACGGTGCGGGCGACGATGGCCAGGCCGAGGCCGGAGCCGGGGAGGCCTCGGGCGGCGGGGGCGCGCCAGAAGCGTTCGAAGACGTAGGGGACGTCGGCGGCGGCGATGCCGGGGCCATGGTCGCGCACGGTGAGTTCGCCGTCCTTGAGCCGGACCTGGACACTCCCCTCGGCGCCGCCGAACTTGAGTGCGTTGTCCAGCAGGTTGACCATCGCCCGCTCCAGGGCGGCGAGTTCGCCGCGCACGTACCAGGGGCTGATGTCCACCTCGATCCGCGCGTCCGGCGCGCGCAACCGGGCCCGGTCCACCGCGCGTTCGATCGCGGTGTGCAGCGCGGTGGACGTGGTCGGCGGCGCGCTGGGGATGTGCTCCGGTCGAGCCAGCAACAGCAGATCGCCGACCAGGTCGGAGAGTTCGACCAGTTGCGCCTTGACGTTGCGCAGCAGGCGTTCCTTGTCGGCGGGCGGGATCGGCCGCCCGGTCTGTTCGCTGCGCAACAACAGGTCGGTGTTGGTGCGCAACGACGTGAGCGGCGTGCGCAGTTCGTGTCCCGCGTCGGCGATCAACCGCTGCTGGCGCAGCCGGGACGCCTTGAGCGAGGCGGTCATCGCGTTGAACGAGCGGCCCAGGCGCGCGATTTCGTCTTTGCCCGCGATCGGGATCACGGTGTCCAGATCCTCGGTGCGGGCCACGTGCTCGGCTGCCTCGGTGAGCCGATCGACCGGTCGGAGCGCGGCGCGCGCCACCAACAGGCCCAGCGTCGCGGCGCCCAGGATGCCGATCGCGCTGACCACCGCCAGCCACACGGCGAGGCTGTCCAGCGAACTCTCGATTTCGCCGAGCGGCCGGGATACCGACACCGCCGTGTCCCGGCTCACGTGTTGCGTCATCACCCTGACGTGCTTGCCGTCCTTGGTCGTCGCGTCGTGGAAGACCACCTTCGTGTCGTCCACCGCGTTCGCCGCCGCGATGACCTTGTCCGCCGCGCTCACCGGCACCGGGGCGACCGGGTCGGTCGTGGTGCCCAACTGCGTGCACGACCACCCGTCGGCCCTGATCACCTGGTAGGTCAACAGGCCGCGCTGGAACGGCGGTGCGGGTCGGCCGCAGATGTCGGCGATGGTGGCACTGGGCCCGCCGCGCGGGTTCAGGAACGGTGTCCCGGTGGTGGCCAGGGTCCGGTCCATCTGCTCGCGCAGTTGGTTGCGCGTCAGTACCCAGCACGTGACCGCGGCCGCCGCGACGGCGAGTGCGACGGCGAGCGCGGTGAGCAGCGCCAGGCGGGCGCGCAGCGGCAGATGACGATGCATCAGGCCGGCGTCTCCACCGCACGCAGTACGTAGCCGACGCCGCGCACGGTGTGCACCAGCCGGGGCAGCCCGCCCGCCTCGGTCTTGCGGCGCAGGTACATCACGTAGACGTCGAGCGAGTTGGACGCGGGCTCGAAGTCGAACCCCCAGACGTTGCGCAGGATCTGCTCCCGGGTCAGCACCTGGCGCGGGTGGGTGAGCAACAATTCCAACAGGGAGTACTCCGTTCGGGTCAGGTCGATCGCCCGGCCGGCCCGGGTGACCTCGCGCGAGGCGGTGTCCATCCGCAGGTCGGCGAAGGCGAGGGCGTCGTCCGCCGCCTCGCCCGGGCCGGACATCGCGCTGCGCCGCAGCAGCGCCCGCACCCGGGCCAGTAGTTCGTCCAGTTCGAACGGCTTCACCAGATAGTCGTCCGCGCCCGCGTCGAGCCCGGTGACCCGGTCGCCGACCGCGTCGCGGGCGGTGAGCATCAGCACCGGGAGCGTGTCGCCCCGGGCGCGTAGTCGCCGGCACGCGGTGAGGCCGTCCATCCGCGGCATCAGCACGTCCAACAGGACCAGGTCCGGCGCGTCGCCGGTGATCGCGGTGAGCGCGGCCACGCCCTCGTCGGCGAGGGTGACCCGGTAGCCCTCGAAGCGCAGGCTGGATTCGAGCGCCTCGCGTACGGCGGGTTCGTCGTCGACGACGAGGATGTGCGGCGGCGTTCCGGTGTCGGCGGCGGGCGTCATGGCGACTCCTTCATTCGGCGGACTCGGGGGACCGTTACTGCGGGTGGCCCCACGGTCGCACGCGGATACCCTCCGTGTGGATTCGGCACAAAGCGTGTCGTGCCAATGTGCGCGCTCGACATGAAAGGAACATGAAAGCGACGCGGTTCGATCGCAGGTGACCCGCTCATGTGAGGATCTAGGGCCACAGCACCAGTATCGCGACGGGCAACCACTGCCGGTCGCGGCGCTGGGCTCGCGCGGCACGGGCCACCCCCGCTCGTCGCGCCCACCGCCCGAACCCCGGAGGAGAACCCGTGGACGCCGAGCCGGTACGCATCAACCTGGACGCCGAGCCGGGACACCCGACCCCGACCGACGACCCGGTGCACATGACCCTGGACGACGGCATCGCGACCATCACGCTCGATTCGCCCGCCAACCGCAACGCGCTCTCCGCACGCCTGGTCGCCCGGCTGCGTCACCACCTGGCCGAGGCCGGTGTGGACGAGCGGGTGCGCGCGGTGGTGCTCACCCATACCGGACCGACCTTCTGTTCGGGCATGGACCTGCGCGAGGCGGCCGCGGGCGGCATGGCCCACGGGGCGGAGCAACTGCTCGCGCTGCTGCGCCTGGTGGTGGAGGTGCCGGTGCCCGTGGTCGCACACCTGCGCGGCAACGCGCGGGCGGGCGGCATCGGTCTGGTCGGCGCCGCCGACCTGGCGATCGCGCCCGCGCAGGCCACGTTCGCCTTCACCGAGGCGCGCCTGGGGCTCAGCCCGGCGGTGATCTCGCTGACCACGGCGCCGCGGATGGACCCGCGCTCGGTGTCGCGGTACTTCCTCACCGGGGACGTTTTCGACGGTGTGGAGGCCGAGCGGATCGGGCTGCTCACCCGCGCGGTCGACGGCGCCGGCGGTGCGGACGACGCGATCGCGGCGCTGGTCGCCTCGTTCCGACTGTGCTCGCGGCAAGGGCTGATCGAGTCGAAGAAGCTCACCACCGGCGCGGTACGGGCCGGCTTCGACCGGGACGGCCGAGCCCTCGCGCAGCGCTCCGCCGAGTTGTTCGCCTCCGCGGACGCGACCGAGGGCATGGCGGCCTTCCGGGAGAAGCGCGCGCCGAAGTGGGTGACCGGGTGAGCAGTGGGCGATGTGCGGCGACCCGTGGTCGGCGTGCGGCGAATCGGCCGACCATCGAGGGGCGGCGCGCCGTGACCCCGAGCGACTCACCGCGTGTGCTTCGGTACCGAGTGTGAGCGGCGAACTTTTCCCGCTGCCCCGGGAGCGGGCCGAACTCGCGCCCGGGGCCTGGCACGTACCGGACTGGCTCTCGCTCGACGAGCAGCGCGAACTGGTGGTGGCGGCCCGGACGTGGGCCGCGCCACCGGCCGGCATGCGACGCGTGGTGATGCCCTCGGGCGGCGTGATGAGCGTGCGCAGCGTGAGCCTGGGACTGCACTGGGAGCCGTACCGCTACACCGAGCAACTGCCCACCGGCGAGCGGGTGAAGCCCTTTCCGCCGCTGCTGGGCGCGTTGGCCCGGCGGGCGGTGGCCGACGTGTACGGGTCGACCCCGACCGACCCGTACGACATCGGCCTGGTCAACTTCTACGACGCGGACGCGAAAATGGGCCTGCATCGGGACGCGGACGAGGACTCGCCTGCTCCGGTGGTGTCGCTGAGCATCGGTGACGCATGCGTGTTCCGCTTCGGCAACACCGAGACCCGCACCCGTCCGTGGACGGACCTGGAACTGCGCGGCGGCGATCTGGTGGTATTCGGCGGCCCGTCCCGGCTCGCCTACCACGGAGTGCCCAAAATCCGTCCGGGTACCGGGGATTCGGCCACCGGCCTGGCCGCCGGTCGGCTCAACATCACCATCCGGGCGTCGGGTCGACCCGCCGGATGATTCGCGCGACCGGAGTCGGTCGCGACCGCCCCGGGACGGACACGCACGACCCGTCCCGGGAGCCGGCCCGGCGCGCGAGGGAGTTGTGCCCGAACTCCGTGGTTTCCGAGCGTGGGACGGGGTTGACGGATCGCGCCCGGGATCCCCTGCGAAGCCGGCCGGTCCAGGCCCTGTCCGGCGGATCCTGGCGGGTCCGCCCAACGGCGGCCTACGGCTATTGCGCTGCCGCCGCCGCGAGCGCACCCAGGGCCATCCGGCGCAGCATCGGCGCCAGGATGCGCTGCGGGGTGCGCAGGGTGTGCGGGGTCGAGTTGATCAGGCCGAAGGCGGCATGCACCGCCGCGCGCGCCTCGCGGTCGTCGAGTCGGCCCGGGTGGGCCTTGAGGGCGACCTCGACCCAAATCTCCACGTAGGCGCGCTGCACCCGGCGGATCCGATGCCGCTCGGCCGTGGGCACCTGGTTGAGCGCGTGGTCGTGCAGCGTGATCAGGTCCGGATGGCGCAGCGCGAACTCGACCTGGCCCTCGATCAGCGCGGCCAACGCCTGCGCCGGTTCCTCGATCGCCGCCCGCTCCAGGCCCCGGGCCAGGAGTTTTTCGCTGATGTCGACCAGCAACTCGGTCAGCATCGCCTCCTTGCCCCGGAAATGCTTGTACAGCGCGGGGCCGCTGATGCCCACCGCCGCGCCGATGTCGTCCATGCCCACGCTCTGGTAGCCGCGCTCGGCGAACAGCCGGGCTGCCACCTGCAGGATCTGCTCTCGACGGCTCACGGTCATGTGTCCATGCTAGACACCCGGATTAACCGTGGTTAACCTCGGGGGCAGGTGAACGAAGGTTAACTTGAGGCGGTGTCATGGAGAGCGTGCTCGGCACAGCCGCCGACCCGGGGGCGAAGACGTACCGGGCCAACGCGGAAGCACACGAACGCGCGGTCGGCGAGCTGCACGACCGGCTGGCGGCCACCGCCCTGGGCGGCGGTGAACGGGCTCGGGAGCGGCACACCGCACGCGGCAAACTGCTGCCGCGCGACCGGGTGGAGGCGCTGCTCGACCCGGGCACGCCGTTCCTGGAGGTCGCGCCGCTGGCCGCCGACGGGATGTACGGCGGGGACGCGCCGGCCGCCGGGATCATCGCGGGCGTCGGCCGGGTGGCCGGCCGCGAGTGCGTGATCGCGGCCAACGACGCGACCGTCAAGGGCGGCACGTACTACCCGATGACGGTCAAGAAGCACCTGCGGGCGCAGGAGATCGCGCTGGAGAACCGGCTTCCGTGTTTGTACCTGGTCGACTCCGGCGGCGCGTTCCTGCCGATGCAGGACGAGGTCTTCCCGGACCGGGACCACTTCGGCCGGATCTTCTTCAACCAGGCGCAGATGAGCGCCAAGGGCATTCCGCAGATCTCCGCGGTGCTCGGCTCGTGCACCGCCGGCGGCGCGTACGTGCCGGCGATGAGTGACGAGACGGTGATCGTGCGCAACCAGGGCACGATCTTCCTCGGCGGCCCGCCGCTGGTGAAGGCCGCGACCGGCGAGGTGGTCAGCGCCGAGGAGTTGGGCGGCGGTGACGTGCACGCCCGGATCTCGGGCGTGGTCGACCACCTCGCCGCCGACGACAAGGACGCGCTGCGGATCGTCCGCGACATCGTCGGCACGCTCGGAGCCCGGCCGCAACTGCCGTGGGATGTGCGCGAGATCGAGCCGCCCGCGGTCGATCCGGCCGGGCTCTACGGCGTGGTGCCGCCGGACGCGCGCACGCCCTACGACGTGCGCGAGGTGATCGCCCGGATCGTGGACGGCTCGCGCTTCCACGAGTTCAAGGGCGAGTACGGCACCACCCTGGTCACCGGGTTCGCCCGGATCCACGGCCACCCGGTGGGCATCGTCGCCAACAACGGCATTTTGTTCGCCGAATCCGCGGTCAAGGGCGCGCACTTCATCGAACTGTGCGACCAGCGCGGGGTGCCGCTGGTGTTCTTGCAGAACATCACCGGCTTCATGGTCGGCAAGGACTACGAACACGGCGGCATCGCCAAGCACGGCGCCAAGATGGTCACCGCCGTGGCCACCACGCGCGTGCCCAAGCTGACCGTGGTGATCGGCGGCTCGCACGGCGCGGGCAACTACTCGATGTGCGGCCGCGCGTACAGTCCGCGCTTCTTGTGGATGTGGCCCACCGCCAAGATCTCGGTGATGGGCGGCGAGCAGGCCGCGACCGTGCTCGCCACCGTCAAGCGCGACCAGGTCGAGGCGAGCGGCGGGAGCTGGACCGGCGAGGAAGAGTTCAAGCAGCCGATCCGCGACCAGTACGAGCGGCAGGGCAACGCCTACTACGCGACCGCGCGGTTGTGGGACGACGGGATCATCGACCCGCTCGACACCCGCACCGTGCTGGGGCTCGCGCTGACGGCGTGCGGAAACGCGCCGCTGGCGCAGCCGCAATTCGGTCTGTTCCGGATGTGAGGGGTCACGACGTGTTCGAGGCTGTACTGGTCGCCAACCGAGGCGAGATCGCGGTCCGGGTGATCCGCACGCTGCGCCGGCTCGGGGTGCGTGCGATCACCGTGTACGGGCCGGGCGACGCCGACGCGCGGCACGTGCGCGAGGCGGACGTGGCGGTCGCGGTGCCCAGCTATCTGGACGTCGACGCGGTCGTCGCCGCGGCGGTGCGATCCGGCGCTCGGGCGATCCACCCGGGATACGGATTCCTCTCGGAGAACGCCGTGTTCGCCGCCGCCGTGGAGCGGGCCGGACTGGTCTTCGTCGGACCGCCGGCGGGCGTGATCGAGCTGATGGGCGACAAGATCCGGGCCAAGGAGACGGTCGCGGCCTTCGGCGTACCGGTGGTTCCGGGCGGCGGCGCGGCCGGCATGGGCGACGGCGAACTCGCGGATATCGCCCGCGAGATCGGCTTCCCGGTGCTGATCAAGCCGTCGGCGGGCGGCGGTGGCAAGGGCATGCGCCTGGTGCACGACGGCGCGCTGCTCGCGGAGGAGATCGCGGCGGCCCGGCGGCAGGCCAAGGGCGCGTTCGGCGACGACACGTTGCTGATCGAGCGTTGGATCGACCGGCCCCGGCACATCGAGATCCAGGTGCTCGCGGACACCCACGGCACGGTCGTGCACCTGGGTGAACGCGAGTGCAGCCTGCAGCGCCGGCACCAGAAGATCATCGAGGAGGCCCCGTCCGCCCTGCTGGACGCGGACACCCGGGCCGAGATGGGCGCCGCCGCCGTGCGCGCCGCGCGGGCCTGCGGCTACGTGGGCGCGGGCACCATCGAGTTCATCGTGCCGGCCGAGAATCCCGGCTCGTTCTACTTCATGGAGATGAACACCCGCCTTCAGGTCGAGCACCCGGTGACCGAACTGGTCACCCGGGTCGACCTGGTGGAGAGCCAACTGCGGATCGCCGCCGGCGCCGCGATCGGCAAGTCCGACGTGTCCATGCACGGCCACGCGGTCGAGGCCCGGATCTACGCCGAGGATCCCGACCGCGGCTTCCTGCCCACCGGTGGTCGGGTGTTGACGGTGTGTGAGCCGGACATGGAGGGCGTCCGGGTGGACTCCGGGCTGCGCGAGGGCGGCGAGATCGGCAGCTCCTACGACCCGATGCTGGCGAAGGTGATCGCGTACGGCGAGGATCGCGCGACGGCGATCACCCGCCTGCGCGCGGCCCTCGCGCAGACCCGGGTGCTGGGCGTGACCACCAACCTCGGCTTCCTGTACCGCCTGTTGGGCGACCCGGCGGTGCTCGCGGGCGACCTGGACACCGGGCTGGTCGAGGCCAGGACGGACGAGTTGACCGGGCACCCGGCGCCGCCGGAGGTGGCCGTCGCCGCGGCGCTCGCGGCGCGCGCCGAGCGCAACACCGGCACCGGCTGGGTGGATCCGTTCTCCGCGCAGACCGGGTGGCGGGTCGGCGGGCCGGCCTGGGACACGCACGTGTTGCGGATCGGGCCGGGCGAGCCGATCGAGGTGCGGGTGCGCGACGGGGAGGTCTCCGTGGACGGCGGCCCGCCGGTGTCTGCGTCGGTGCAGGTCGTGCCCGGTGGGCTCGCGGTCGAGCACGACGGCTTGACCAAGCGCTTCGACTACGTGGCCGAGACGTCCGGGGTGCGCTGGCTCGCGTACGGCCCGGACACCTGGCGGGTGAGCGAGGTGGACACCATCCGGGCCGAGGCGGCCGGCGGCGCGGCGGCCAGTGGCGCGTTGACCTCGCCGATGCCGGGCACGGTGACCGTGGTCAAGGCCGCGGTCGGTGATCGGCTCACCCGTGGCCAGACGGTGGTCGTGGTGGAGGCGATGAAGATGGAACACGCGCTGACCGCGCCCTTCGACGGCGTGGTCACCGAGATCGGCGCGCCGGCCGGCGCGTCGGTGGCGATGGATCAGACGCTGGCGGTGGTGACGCCGGAGGAACAGGCCGCACCACTCGACGGGTCGCCCGCGGAACCGGGCGGCGAGTCGCTCGGCGAGTCGCTCGACCGGGAGGCGAAGGGCTGATGACGCGACAACTGCCGGACATCCACCGTGAACCCGGGCTGCCGGAGCGGGTGTTCATCCACGAGGTGGGTGCCCGCGACGGATTGCAGAACGAGTCCGGTGTGGTGCCCACCGAGGCCAAGGTCGAGTTCGTCCGCCGGCTGGCCCGCGCGGGTCTGGGCACGATCGAGGTGACCAGTTTCGTACCGCCCAAGTGGGTGCCCCAACTCGCGGACGCCGCGGAGGTGTTCGCGGCGGTACGGGCGGACGCCGAGATCGCGACGGCGGACCGCCGGCTGCCCGTCCTGGTGCCCAACGAGCGCGGCTTCGACCGCGCGCTGGAACTGGGCGCGAGCCGGATCGCGGTATTCGGCAGCGCCACCGAGACCTTCGCCCGGCGCAACCTCAACCGCACGGTGGCCGAATCGCTGGACATGTTCCGCCCGGTGGTTGAGCGGGCCGGTGCCGCCGGGATCGACACGCGCGGCTACCTGTCCATGTGCTGGGGCGACCCGTGGGAGGGCCCGGTACCGCTCGACCAGGTGGTCCGGGTGGGCAAGGCCCTGGTCGAGATGGGTTGTTCGCAGCTCAGCCTGGGCGACACGATCGGCGTCGCCACGCCCGGACACGTCACCGCGCTGCTGACCGCGTTCGCCGAGGCGGGCGTGCCGGCCGAGAAGATCGCGGTGCACTTCCACGACAGCTACGGCCAGGCCCTGGCCAACACGCTCGCGGCGCTGCGCTTCGGCGTGGCCACCGTGGACGCCTCGGCCGGCGGCCTGGGTGGTTGCCCATACGCGGAAAGCGCGACCGGCAACCTGGCCACCGAGGACCTGGTCTGGATGTTGCACGGTCTGGGCATCGAGACCGGCGTCGACCTGGGCGCGCTGGTCGCCACCAGTGTGTGGATGGCCGAACTGCTCGGCCGCCCCAGCCCCTCGCGCGCGGTCCAGGCACTGGCGGGCAAGCGCGTGGACGCACACGGCCTGGTGTTGCCCGACCCGATCTCCTAGCGCCGCACCACCGTCGGCTGCCGATGTCCGCAGCCGACCGACCCACCCCCCACGGCCCGGTGTCGCCACGAGCGCGCCGGCCGCCCCGCCACCGAATCCGGGAGCCTGCCCCATGCTGGACCACCGCCTCGACGACGAGTACGAGCAACTACGGAGTACCGTCGCCGAGTTTGCCAAGGACGTGATCGCGCCCGCGATCGGCGAGCTGTACGAGAAGCACGAATTCCCGTACACGATCGTGCGCGAGATGGGGCGGATGGGGCTGTTCGGACTGCCGTTCCCGGAGGAGTACGGCGGCATGGGCGGCGACTACCTCGCGCTCGGCCTGGTGCTCGAGGAGTTGGCCCGGGTCGACTCCTCGGTCGCGATCACCCTGGAGGCGGCCGTCTCGCTGGGCGCGATGCCGATCCACCGGTTCGGCACCAAGGAGCAGAAGGAGACCTGGCTGCCCAAACTGACCAGCGGCGAAATGCTCGGCGCCTTCGGCCTGACCGAGCCCGGCGGCGGCTCGGACGCGGGCGCCACACGCACCACCGCGCGCCTGGACGAGGCGACGGGGGAGTGGGTGATCAACGGCGGCAAGTGCTTCATCACCAACTCCGGCACCGACATCACCGGCTTCGTCACGGTCACCGCGGTCACCGGCACCAAGGGCGACGGCGGCAAGGAGATCAGCACGATCATCGTGCCCGCCGGCACCAAGGGCTTCACCGTCGCGCCGCCGTACTCCAAGGTCGGCTGGAACTGCTCGGACACCCGCGAACTGTCCTTCACCGACGTGCGCGTCCCGGCCGAGAACCTGCTCGGCGAACGCGGCCGGGGCTACGCCCAGTTCCTGTCCATCCTGGACGAGGGCCGGGTGGCCATCGCGGCGCTGGCCACCGGGTTGGCCCAGGGCTGCGTGGACGAATCGGTGCGCTATTCCGGCGAACGCGAGGCATTCGGTCGGCCGATCGGCGCCAATCAGGCGATCGCCTTCAAGCTCGCCGACATGGAGATGCGCGCGCACAACTCCCGGTTGGCCTGGCGGCACGCGGCCTCGCTGCTGGTGCACGGCGAACGCTTCAAGAAGGAAGCCGCGTTGGCCAAGCTCTACAGCTCGGAAAGCGCCGTGGACAACGCCCGCGACGCCACCCAGATCCACGGTGGCTACGGCTTCATGAACGAATACCCGGTGGCCCGCTTCTGGCGCGACGCCAAGATCCTGGAGATCGGCGAGGGCACAAGCGAGGTCCAGCGCATGCTGATCGCTCGCGAACTGGGCCTGCCGCGCTGATCGCGGCAGGGACCGCGGTGAGACATCGGGGCCGACCTTCCCGGACGCGCGTCGTCCCGGCGGGTCGGCGTCGGTGTCCGGGGCGGGCGGTCTCACAGCGCGACGCTTTCGTGGCCCCACCCGGCAACCGGCCATGGGCTCAGGCCGGGCCGGCCGGCAGGCGGTCCGCGATCGCCGACCAGTCCACCGGTGCGTCGCCGCTGTGTGGCCGGCCGGTCGGGGCCAGGTGGATCGTGACGCCGTGCGAGGACAACGTCTCGATGCTGCCGGCGTAGGCCGGGTGTGCGGCGAGAGTGTCGTTGAACCACGGGACGGCCACGGTCGGGAGGCGCGTGCTCAGCCATTCCGCGAGGGTGCCCAGGGCGACGTTGTCGGCCAGGCCCAGCGTCCATTTGTTGAGCGAGTTGAACGTCAGCGGGCACGCGAGCAGGGCGTCGGGTGCGGGGAAGGGACGTTCCTCGCCCGGTCGGCGGTCGCGGGTGCGTGGCCGGCGGCCGGCCACGGCGCTGAGGGTGTCGAGGCTGTTCGACAGCCAGTCGGCCGCCGTCGGCGTGAGGATCAGGCAGGGGTCCCATCCTCGCGCTCGCACCTCGGCGAGGAGCGTGGCGATGTCGAGGACGGGCGGCGCCGCGCCCGCGACGATGTACAACACCCGGGATTCGCTCATGCGTCGGAGCATAGGAGGGGACCGTGCCGCGTCCACGGATGGCCGGCCGGCTTCGTACCCGACCTGATGCGCGCCCGGTGGCGTTGAGGCCGCAGACACCGTTCGCAGGGGCAGGGATCCGGCTACCGGGTTTCGGCCTGGCTCGGTCGCGGTGTGGGTGGTGCAAAGTGCGGTCACGGGGCTGGATGCGCTCCGGGGGCGGCGAGCGTGACTACGACGGGAACCCCGTCGGGGGTTGCCATTCGTGATCGAGGAGCCCGTACACGACGGAGTCTCGCCAGGCGCCTCGGACGTGGACGTGTTCGCGGATGGTGCCTTCCCGGGTGAATCCGGCGCGTTCCATGGTGCGCCCCGAGACCTCGTTCAACGGGGCGCGAGCACCCCGGATTCGGTGGAGATCGAGCCGCCGGAAGGCAAGAGCGGCGAGGAGGTGCACGGTCTCGACGCCGTACCCCTGTCCCCACGCGTCCGGACGGAGGGCGAATCCGATGGTTTCCGTCTCGGCGAACAAGGCCGGGAGTAGGAAGGCGATGCGACCCATGCCGTCGCCGGCGGTGTTGATCGGCAGCGGGTCGGCCAGGGAACGCACGCCGATGTTCCTCTCGCCGAGGTCGTGGACGAGGTTGAGAACTTCGCGCAGGTTCCGGCTGAGCCGGCCGCCGTGGCAGGTGGCGATGGCCGACCCTTCTTGCGAGGTGAATGGCGTTCACCTAGGGTGGTGAACGCCATTCACCTTCGAGGGAGTTTCGCTGTGCCCGCTGATTCGCATCCGTCGACGTCGCCGACCGCCGACCGTGGCGTCATGGCCGTTCTGGCGGCCGGCGGCATCGTCACCACGCTGGTGCAGACCGCGGTCGTGCCGCTGCTGCCGCTGCTGCCCCGTCTGACCGGCGCGGCGCCGGTCGATGTCGGGTGGGTGGTCACGCTGACGCTGCTGACCGGCGCGGTCGCCACCCCGCTGCTGGGGCGTGCCGGGGACATGTACGGCAAGCGGCGGATGTTGCTGCTCGCGCTCGGGGCGCTCGCCGCCGGGTCGCTGGTGTGCGCACTCGCCTCCACCCTCCCGTGGCTGTTGGTGGGGCGGGCGCTCCAGGGTGTGGGGGCGGCGGTGGTGCCGCTGGCGATCAGCTTCCTGCGGGGTGTGCTGCCGCCGCAGCGGACGGGTTCGGCGGTGGCGCTGATGAGTTCGACGGTGGGCATCGGTGCGGCGCTCGGGCTGCCGCTGGCCGCGCTGCTGGTGCAGTACGCGGACTGGCACGCGATGTTCTGGGCTATGACCGTGCTCTCGACGGGAGTGCTCGCCCTGGCCTGGCGGCTGCTGCGGGAGGAGCCGGTCCGGTCACCGGGGCGTTTCGACCTGCCGGGGGCGCTCGGGCTGAGTACGGGGCTGGTGCTGCTGCTGCTGGCGCTGTCCAAGGCGGGTGAGTGGGGCTGGGGAAGTCGGCGGACGCTGGGACTGTCGGGGGCAGCGCTGCTGATCCTGACCGGCTGGACCTTGCACCAGCGCCGTGCGCCGCGACCGCTGGTGGACGTGCGGCTGGCGACGCGTCCGGCAGTGCTGCTGCCGCACCTTGCCGCGTTGCTGGCCGGGTTCGCCTTCTACGCCAACTCCCTGGTCACCGCGCAACTGGTCCAGGCGCCCCGGGCCACCGGGTACGGCCTGGGGCTCTCAGTGGTGGCGGCGGGTGCATGTCTGCTGCCCAGCGGTGTGATCATGGTGCTGTGTGCTTCCTTGTCCGCCCGCCTGTCCGCAGCCCGCGGGGCCAAGGCCACCCTCACCCTGGGCACGGTGATCATCGCGGCCGGCTATGGTCTGCGCTTCGCCGACAGTCGGCAATTGTGGGCGGTCATCGCGGGCGCGGCCGTGGTCTCGGTCGGCACGGCGCTCGCCTACTCCGCCCTGCCCATGCTGATCATGCGGGCGGTGCCGCTGGAGCAGACCGCTGCGGCGAACGGCCTCAACGTCCTCATGCGCACCATTGGGCAGGCCCTGTGCAGCGCGGTGGTTGCCACCGTGCTGGCCCAGCACACCCGCCTGTTCGCGGACACGGCGGGCGTGACCGTGGCGGCGCCGACCCTGGACGGGTACCGCATCGCCTTCGCCGCGGCAGGCGCGGTTGCGCTGTCGGCCTGCGCGGCTGCCTGCCTCATCCCGCGCCGGCCGCGACCCGCGCTGTCCCCCCTCCAGGAGACTGAACAAGATGCCCGACCCGAACTCCGCCTCCCCGCGCGGCGCCCGCCCGCGAACGACGTCCAAGAACCCGCCGACACCGGCACCGCCGCCGACGCCCGACCCGGCCCCGACCCGGCCGGCACGACCGCGTGACGCCGACGCCCGCCGCGCGGACATCCTCGCCGCAGCCCGGCGCGCCTTCGCACGCCACGCCTACGCCGACACCACCATCGCCGCCATCGCCGACGACGCAGGCGTCAGCCCGGCGCTCGTGATGAAGTACTACGGCACCAAGGAACACCTGTTCACCCAGGTCTTCACCTTCGACGCCGACGCCACCGCCCTCTTCGACGCCCCCCTGGACCGCCTCGCCCGGCACATGGTCCTGCACCTGCTCGCCACCCAACGCGGCCAGACCCGCGACCCGATCCTGCGCATCGCCTTCTCCCGCCACCACCTGGAGCTCGGCGGACAGGCGCGAGCCAACTTCCGCACGCAGGTCATCGACGCCCTCGCCGCCCGCCTCCCCGGCCCAGGTGCCCCGCTGCGAGCGGAGATGGCCATCGGCGTGCTGCTCGGCCTCGGCGCCCTCTACGCGACCGTCCAAGCCGACCGGCTCACCCAACTGGACCCCGACGAAGTCGCCGACCTGTACGTTCCACTCCTGCAACCCCTGCTTGGGACCCCTGCCTGATCCTCACGTAATCCGAGCGCAGGCGCTCTCCACATCGGAATCGCTGGAACGCATCAAAAAAGGTGAGACCGGCGCCTACTCGAACCGCTGGTTCACGATCCGCTGACGTCGAACTCCCGGACGGGCGCCACCTCGACCACTACCTGATCCGTCAACGGCCCGTCGCCCTCGCCACGATCGTGGACGAGCAGGACCGGGCCCTCCTGCTGTGGCGCCGCCGTTTCATCACGGACACGTGGGACCGTGTCGCGTCCACGGACGTCGGCCGGTCCCGTACGCGACCGGCGCGGATGCAAAAGAGCGCCGGACGAGCGGATTTGGCCCGTCCGGCGCGTGGAGGCGGCCGGCTCCGTATTACCCCTTCGTGGCCATCGCCCGCAGGAAGAAGGTCAGGTTCGCCGGCCGCTCCGCGAGGCGCCGCATGAAGTAGCCGTACCACTCGGCGCCATACGGAAGATAGATCCGCATCAGGTCGCCGCGCTCGACGATGCGCGCCTGCTCCTCCGGACGGATCCCGTACAGCATCTGGAACTCGAAGCTGCCCGGCGCCCGCCCGGCCAGGTCCGCGAGGTGTCGCGCGATGGCGATCAGGCGCGGGTCGTGCGAGGCCACCATCGGATAGCCCGCGCCCCCCATCAGAATCCGCAGGCAGCGCACGTACGAGCGGTCCACCTCGCCCTTGTCCTGGAACGCGACCGACTCCGGCTCCTGGTACGCGCCTTTGCACAGCCGCACCCGCGAGCCCTCGTGGGCCAGGTCCCGGCAGTCCTGCTCGGTGCGGCGCAGATACGCCTGGAGCACCGCGCCCACCCACGGGAAGTCCGCGCGCAGCTCGCGCAGGATGCCCAGCGTCGAGTCGGTCGTGGTGTGGTCCTCCATGTCCAGGGTGACCGTGGTGCCCACCCGCGCGGC
Source organism: Embleya sp. NPDC005575 (assembly GCF_040605455.1). Taxonomy (NCBI): domain Bacteria; kingdom Bacillati; phylum Actinomycetota; class Actinomycetes; order Kitasatosporales; family Streptomycetaceae; genus Embleya; species Embleya sp. NPDC005575. The sequence continues at coordinate 21,481 of NZ_JBEXCV010000057.1, forward strand.
GGCCACGCAGATCCGCCGGGCGTTGTCCAGCGCGATCCGCTCGCCGTCGCCGGGCAGGAACTGCCCGACGGCGGAGAGCTTGACCGACACCTCGGCGCTGCGCGCGAGCCCGGTCTCGCCGAGCGCGCCGAGCAGCGCCTCGTACGCGTCCACCGTCGCATCGGCCTGGGACCGGTCGGCGGTGTCCTCGCCGAGGTGATCGAGCGTCACCTTCCGCCCGGACTCGACGAGTTCGTGGGTCACCCGGATCGCGTCCGCGAGCACGTCGCCCGCCACGAAGCGGTCCACGATCGCCCGGGTCGGCGGCAGGTGCTCGACCAGCGAGCGGGTCCGCGGCGAGCGCGCCGCCGCGAGGATGGGGCTGCGGAGCATGTTCTTCTCCCGAAATACCGGTGGGGTGAGGGTGGGTCAGCCCATGTGCGGGTAGCGGTGGTCCGTCGCCGGGACGAACGTCTCCTTGATCGAGCGCGAGCTGGTCCAGCGCATCAGGTTCTGCATCGCGCCGGCCTTGTCGTTGGTGCCGGACGCGCGTCCGCCGCCGAACGGCTGCTGACCCACCACCGCGCCCGTGGGTCGGTCGTTGATGTAGAAGTTGCCCGCCGCGAACCGCAGCACGTGCGCCGTGTGGGCGATCACCTCGCGGTCCTGCGCGATGATCGCGCCGGTCAGGCCGTACGCGGACACCGACTCCATCTGGGTGAGCATCGCCTCGTACGCGTCGTCCTCGTAGACGTGCACGGCCAGGATCGGGCCGAAGTACTCGTCCTTGAAGATCTCGTGGTCGGGGTTCGCCGAGACCAGCACGGTGGGTCGGACGAACCAGCCGACGCTGTCGTCGTAGCTGCCGCCCGCGACGACCTCGACCGTGTCGTCGGCGTGCGCGCGGTCGATCGCGGCCTTGTTCTTGGCGAACGCGCGCTCGTCGATGACCGCGCCCAGGAAGTGACTCAGGTCGGTGACGTCGCCCATCGACAGGCCGTCGACGGTGGCCAGGAAGTCGTCCTTGAAGCCGCTCTCCCAGATCGAGCGCGGGATGTAGGCGCGCGAGGCGGCCGAGCACTTCTGGCCCTGGTACTCGTACGCGCCGCGCACCAGCGCGGTCCGCAGCACATCGTGGTCGGCGCTGGGATGAGCGACCACGAAGTCCTTGCCGCCGGTCTCGCCGACGATCCGCGGGTAGGTGCGGTAGCCGGCGATGTTCTCGCCGACCGTGCGCCACAGGTGCTGGAAGGTGGCGGTGGAACCGGTGAAGTGGATGCCCGCGAGCGCGGGGTGTTCGAGCGCGACCTCGGAGACCGCGATCCCGTCGCCGGTGACCAGGTTGATCACGCCGGCCGGGAGCCCGGCCTCTTCGAGCAGACGCATCAGCAGCACGGCCGAGAAGGTCTGGGTGGGCGAGGGCTTCCAGACCACCACGTTGCCCATCAGCGCCGGCGCGGTGGGCAGGTTGCCCGCGATGGCGGTGAAGTTGAACGGGGTGATCGCGTAGACGAAGCCCTCCAGGGGCCGGTGGTCCGTTCGGTTCCACACGCCCGGGCTGCTGATCGGCTGCTCGGCCAGCACCCGGCGAGCGAAGTGCACGTTGAAGCGCCAGAAGTCGATCAGCTCGCACGAGGAGTCGATCTCGGCCTGCTGCGCGTTCTTGCCCTGGCCCAGCATGGTCGCGGCGGCGATCGTCTCGCGCCACGGCCCGGCGAGCAGGTCGGCGGCCTTGAGGAAGATCGCCGCGCGGTCGTCGAAGGACAGGTCGGCCCAGGCGGGCGCGGCGGCCAGGGCCGCGTCGATCGCGTCCTGGGCGTCCTGGGTGCCGGCGTGCGCGAAGGTGCCCAGGCGGGCGCCGTGGTTGTGCGGCTGGACCACGTCGCCGCGCTCGCCGGAGCCCATCCGGCGCTCGCCGCCGATGGTCATCGGGAGGTCGATCGGGGCCGCGGCCAGTTCCTTGAGCTTCGCTTCGAGGCGGGCCCGCGCGGGGGTGCCGGGGGCGTAGTCGTGTACCGGCTCGTTGACCGGGGCGGGGACCTGGGTCACAGCGTCCAAAACGGCGCTCCTGTTCGGTGATCCGGATGTCCGGCGATCCGGGCGTCCGGCGGTGCGGTGGTCCGGGTGTGCGGCAGTCCGGTGGTCGGGGTGTTCGGCGGACGAGGCGTTCGGCAGGCGAGGTGTTCGGCGCGCTGCCGAATGCCTGATCCACGACGAAATCGGGCATGGCTCTCGCGCTCAACGGTAGGCCGGACGCGACCTCCGGTGTTTATCCGATCGGCTAAACTCGAAACTCCACGCTTGACCCATCGGCCAACATCCACGAAGGGGCCGAAAGTGCCCGAAAGCGGCGTCCCGCTCCGCGAACTGCTGGCCGCCCTCGGCGGCCCGGTCGGCGACGGCCCGGTCCGGGTGGCCGCAGCCGGCGGCGGCCTGGAGGGCCTGGTCCGGCATGTGTCGATCCTGGACCCCGAGGAGGAGCCGCACGCGATGCCGGGCGACCTGCTCCTGGCGGTCGGCCTGCGCGGCCGGGCGGCGGCGGGCACGGTCCGGGCAGCGGGCGCGGCCGGCGCGGTGGCGGTCGCGGTCAAGGGCGAACACGCGGCGCTGCGCGAAGTGGCCGACGCGGCGGGTGTGGTGCTGCTCTCGGTGCGCCCGGAGGCCCGCTGGGAGCAGGTCGCCGCCCTCGCCCACGCCGCGTTGGACGAGCGGCCGGACGCCGAACCCCCGGACGGAGGAGACCTGTTCTCGCTCGCCCAGACCACCGCGATGCTCACCGGTGGCGGGGTGAGCATCGAGGACAGCGCCAACCGGGTGCTCGCCTACTCGCGCGCGACCGGGCCGGACGAGGCGGACGAGCTGCGCCGGTTGTCCATCCTGGGCTGGCAGGGGCCGGAGGAGTACATGGCCCGGCTGCGCGACTGGGGCGTCTTCCACCGGCTGCGCACCACGGCCGAGGTGGTCGCCGTCGAGGAGCGCCCGGACCTGGGCATCCGCCGCCGGCTCGCGGTGGGCGTGCACGCGGGTGGGCGCTGGCTGGGCACGATCTGGGTACAGGAGGGCCGGCAGCCGCTCGCCGAGCGGGCCGAGGAGGTGCTGCTCGGCGCGGCGAGGGTGGCCACGCTGCACCTGGTCCGGCGACGTACCCGGCTGCCCGCCGAGGCCGGCGTGACCCGGGAGAGCGTCGCGGGCCTGCTCACCGGCGCGGTCGCGGCCCGGACCGCCGCCGTGCAGCTGGGTCTGGACCCGGTGCGGCCGGTGCTGGTCATCGGCTTCGCGGTACAGGCGAGTACGCCGGACGAGTCGTCCCAGGAACTGGCCCGGACCGAGTTGGCCAACCTGGTCTCGGTGTACGCGGCGGCCCGGCACAGCCACGCGCAGGTCGCGTCGCTGGGCCCGCGGTTGTACGTACTGCTGTCCGCGCCGCCGGCCGAATCGGTGGCGCTCGGTTGGGCGCACGAGATCGCCGAGGCCGCGCACGGCCACCTGGACCTGGCGGTGCGCGGAGCGGTGGGCGATCCGGCGCCGAGCCTGGCCCGCACGGTGGCGGCTCGGGAATCGGTCGACCGGGTTTTGGACGCGATGGCGGCCGGCGGCGTGTCGGCCGAGGTGGCGGCGCTGTCCGAGGTGCGTCCGGAGGTGCTGTACGGCGAGGTCCAGGCGCTGCTGACCGACCAACGGCACATCCGGGACCCCCGGTTGATCGCGCTGCGGGCGCATGACGCCGAGCACGACACCCAGTACGCGGACTCGGTGCTGGCCTGGCTGGACGCACTGGGCGACGTGCGTGCCGCGGCGGCGGGGCTGCACATCCACCCCAACACGCTGCGCTACCGGATCCGCCGGGCCGGCGAACTCACCGGCCTGGACTGGACCGACCCCAAGACCCGCCTGCTCGCCGCGTTGCTGCTGCGGCTGCCGGAGTGAGGGTGAGTCGGGGGCGGTCCGATGAACGGGCGACGCATGCCGGATCGTTCGGTGCACGGGCCGTGGGACGCGATCGACCCGGTGGACGAGCCGTGGTTTGCGGGCGGTCCGGCGAACGGGCGGGGGGCGCCGCTCCGTTCGGCGAAAGAGCCGCGGTTCGCGGGCGGTCCGGCGAACCGGCCACGGGCGCGTCGTTCGGCGAACGAGCCGTGGGACGCGATCGGTCCGGCGGACGGGCGGTCGGCCGCGACCCGCCCGACAGCGGAACGCTCAGACCCTGATGCCCAGTTCGGCCAACAGGTCCAGGCTCACGTACTCGCCCCCGGTCCGCGACGCAGGTCCGTCGCACAATTCGAGGGTGGCGGAGACCATTTGGTCCATGGTCTCGATCTGATCGGGCCGCAACTGCCCGCCGACCAACTCCTCCGCACCCTCGCTGAGCACCGCGGCTCGCGGCTCGATGGTGTTCACCCGGATCCCGGTCCCGTACAGCTCCGCGGCCAACGCGTTGGTGATCCGGTTCAACGCGGCCTTGGACGCCCCGTACACCGCGGTCTTGGTACCCAGCACACCCGGTTCGAACGGCGGCCCCGCCCACGGCCGCGCGGTGCCGCTGCTCACGTTCACGATCCAGCCCTCGCCGCGGCCGGCCATCGCCGGCACCACCGCCTGACACAACTCCATCGGGGCAAGCACGTTCACCTCGAAGTGCAGCCGGGCACGTCGCTGCGGATAGACCCGCAACGACGCGTAGGAGGCCATCGCCGCGTTGTTGACCAGGATGTCGATCGGCCCGCCGAGCCCGTCCTCGGCGGCGGGTACGATCCGGGCCCGCTGCGCCTCGTCGGACAGATCGGCCACCACCACCGCGCTGCGCCGGCCGTGCCGGGCGATCAGCGTCTCGGTCCGCTCCAACGACCCGGCCAGGTTCCCCTGACGCAACGTCCGTGCGGTGACCGCCACATCGGCTCCCTCGGCAGCGAGCCGCACCGCCAACGCCGCACCGATTCCCCTGCTGGCCCCGGTGATCAATGCTCTACGTCCCTCGAACCGCTTGGCCACGGCGTCCCTCCCCTGGTTCCGGACAACTGCCTGCCGACACCATCCTCACAACAGTGGACTAGGTCAACCATCAGAACCGGAAATCCCACGACCCGGGATCCACGTTCGGGCCGCCACCGGCCGAATCGCATCCCACGAGTTCGCCCGGATCGATCCCACCGACGGCTGCGATACGGCCACTGCCGCAAAGCCGTCTGAGTAGGCTGTGCGCTTGATGTTCGCGTGATCGTCGGTAACTCGGGGGAGATACGACATGAGGGTCAACAAGCAGCTCGGCATCCTGGGCGCGGCGATCGTCCTGGCCGCCGGAATCGGAACGGCCGTCGCCCTCAGCGGCGCGGACGGGGATGGTAAGAGCTCGAAGGCGGCAGGGCCCGTGCCGGCCTGGTGCCTGGACTCACCCACCGACTATCACAGCCCGAACCACGGCGGTTGCGTCATCATCGCCGGCTGCCAGCACATACATAAGATCTTCGACCTGGACGACATCCTGGCGAAGGAGAACCCGATCGGCTCGTCCGGCTACCGCGGCGATACCGACGTGGCCGCGGTACTCAAGCAGATCCGGGACCTGACCACCGAGGAACTGAACACCCCCAACATTCCCCCGCCGATCAAGCGCGCCCGCGAGTCGGACATCGGCCACCTCACCCGGGCGATCACCCTGTACGAGGAGAAGGGCGACTGGACGCGGGCCAACCTCGACCGGACGCTGGACATGAAAGGGGGAGCCATGGCTTGCCTGAACCTCACGGCCGATCTGCACAACCCGGCGGCCTCTCCCAACGCGTTCAAGTAGAGCCCTGGCCTGCTACCGAGAACCCGGGAATTCATGAGCGTGCACGCAGGGGTGCTGATCGCAGGGCGGTACCGGTTGGTCGCCAGACTCGGCGGCGGCGGCATGGGCGAGGTCTGGCAGGCGCGCGACCTCAGTCTGAACGTCGACGTCGCCGTCAAGACCGTTCGCAACGTGGCGGAGGATCCCGAACGGCGCAGGGCGGCAATCGCCTACGCCCGGAAGGAGGCACAGCACGCCGCCGCGCTCCGGGACCACCCCAACATCGTGGCCGTCCACGATGTCGTCGAGCACGACGGCGCACCGGTCACGATCATGCGCCTGGTGCAGGGGCGGTCCGTGGCGCAGTTGCTGGACGCCGCACCGGGCGGGCTGGACGAGGCGACCGTGGAGCGCATCGCCCTCGGGGTGCTGGACGCCCTCGACGCGGCACACCGCGCCGGGATCCGCCACCGGGACGTAAAGCCACCCAACGTCATGGTCACCGACGCCGGGCATGTGTTGCTCACCGACTTCGGCATCGCCAAGCACGGTGCCGACACCCGGATCACCCGCGACGGGGCGGTGGTCGGTACGGTCGCGTACATCGCCCCGGAACGCCTGATGGGCCAGGATCTGCCGGCCGGGGACGTCTGGTCCCTGGGCGTGACGCTCTATCAGGCGGCCACCGGGATCTCCCCCTTCGAGCGCGACTCGGCCCCGGCCTCCATCCACGCCATCACCCACCACCAGCCGCCGCGCCCCGCAGCCGGTGCCCTGACATCGGCGATCGTGGCGATGCTCGACAAGGATCCCTCGACACGGGCGGGCGTCGCCCAGGTCCGCCGGATGCTGGGCGACGAGGTGGTGGCGATCCCGCGCAAGCGCGAATGGCTCGCGCCTGCACTGTCGGTCGTCGCCGTCACAATGGCCGGGCTGCTGGCCTTCGCAGTGACCAACGCGCTCAAGGACGACTCCGACACCCCCGAATCCATGCCGTCCGACCGTGGCACCAGCACGCCCGCCGCCACCACACCCGTCACCACCGCCCCGACGGTGAGCACCAGCCCCAAGTCCGCCAAGGCCACCGGCAGTCCCGGGCCGGACGCGAGCTTGTGCACCGCAGCGGTGACCATCTCGTCCAACGCACTCCAGCTGTCGATCATCGGGATGAACGACCCCAACAACAGCCCGGTCGACCGGATGACGTCCGCGGTGCAGCCGCTGCGGACCGGGACGACCCAGGTCAACGAGGTCGCCGGTCACGCCACGACGCCGGCCGCCAAGGCGAAGATCCAAGCCATGGCCAACGACCTGACCGCGATGGCGGACGCGCTCTACGCGCAACTCCCGGCCATCCGGAGCGGGCAGGACTTCAACACCAAGGCCGCCGACCTGGCAGGCAAGCAACTGCGAACCGATGCGGGCGACCTCGGCAGCATCTGCTGGACCTGAGCCGGAACCACCGTCGTCCGTGGCGAGCGCATCGAGCTGCCGAACACGCTTGCGGAGAACCACGCCGTTCTCCCCGAGGACCGCCGCGAGGAGTTCGACAAGGACATGTACGAGACCCCGCTCGATCGGCTCGAACGCGATGCCATCCTGCACTGGGCGCTCCCTCCGGAAGTGCAGGAGGACGGTGAGGCCGTGCACGCGCGTCTCAAGGCCGGCGACTTCTTCAGCGGCTGCGCGGACCGAGACGGTAGCGCGATCACATGAGCTACCGCGTGCAATACACGAACCCGGACGGGATGCGACTCGGTTCGGGTGACGTCCGGGCATCGGTCAGTGGGGGATGTCCACCGGGGGTAGGACGTCGGCTGTGGGGGAGAAGCGGGTGGGGATGGCGAAGGTGCTCTTGGTGGGTGGGGGTTCCTGGTGGTCGGCGGCGGAGTCGGTGCGGCGGAGGACGACCAGGCCCGCGATCGGTGGGGGAGGGGCGTCGGGGGTCAGGAAGGGCTCGTCGGCGACGCCGGCGAAGGCCTCGCGGGCGGTGGTTGCCGGGTCGGGAGCGGCGTACTCCAGGATGTCGGCGCCCAATCGGCGGCCGGTGTTGCGCAGGTGCAGGTAGGCCGTCGTGCAGTCCTCACGCTCGACGGTGCCGCAGGCCTCGGCCAGTGCGCGCTCGTAGGCGGCGTGCACCTCGGGCGGGGTGGCCGCCGGGGTGATCCCGAGGACGTCGTAGGGCGATCGCTCCGATGCGGGCATGTTCCGTGCTCCGAGGTGCGCTTGGTGGGGAATATCGATCAATCGCTCAGTAGTAGCCGTGGATTCGGGCTCGGATCTCGTCCAGGATCTCCCGGGTGCCTTCGGTCGGGTGGTATTCGTTCGCGCGCTCCAGGTGTACGAGCGCCGTGTGGTTGTGGCCCATGTTCGCTTGCCGAACCCCCTCGTTGTGCAGCGCCAGGGCCAACAGCACGGTGTTCTCGGGGGTCGACGGGATCGCCTCCAGGGTGCGGATCGTGTCCTGATAGCGCTCCTCGCGCAGGTACACCGCCACCAGCGCGTCCCGCAGCCTCGGTTCCTCGTGCTCGCCGAGCGCCCGCGTGAGCACCTCGATCGCCTCGTAGGCGCCGTCCTTGGCGAGCAGGTCGTAGGCCCGGTCCACGACCACCACGATCCACGCCTCGCGCAGCGACTCGATCTCCAAGCCGTCGGCGATCTCGCGGCGCAGCAGTTGCTCCGCGACCTCGTAGTGCCGCGCGTAGTAGTGGTTGAACGCCAACGCCCGGCGGATGGGCGGGTCGTCGCCGTAGTGCCGGGCCTCCTCCAGGAGATCGATGGCCCGGTCGAAGTCCTCGTCCCGCTCGCGCGCCTGCGCCGCCTCCACCAGCAGCGCGGCCACCCGACGGCGAGCCTCGGCCGCGACCGACGAGCCGGAGACTGCCGAGCCGGTGACCGAGGGTCCGGAGACCGCCGATCCCGAGACCGGTGAATCCGCGACCGCCGATCCCGGGGCCGAGGATCCTGCGGTCGAAGGGCCCTCCCCGGCACCCGCGTCCGCGAGTTCGAGCGCCTCGCGCATCGCCGCCACCGCCTGCTCGCGCGCACCGCCGCGCAACGCGAGTCGCTCGGCGCTCAGGAACAGCGCGTTGGTCAGCCCGATCCGACCCGCCTCACCGGGATCGAGCGCGTGCGCTTCACGCATCGCCACGACCGCCTCCGCGACGGCCGCGTCGGTGTTCCTCGCCAACAGCTCCATCACCAGCCCACGCAGCGCGCCGGCGGCAAGCGCCCGTACCGACTCGTCGTCCGGAGTCAGCTCCAGCGCCCGGCGGACCAGCGCGATCGCGTCGCGGTACAGCTTGCGTTCGTGCTCCCGCCGGGCGAGTTGCGCGTAAGCCCCGGCCAATGCCTCGCGCAGGCCCGGCCCGTCCGGAGCCAAGGCCCATGAGCGTTCCAACAGCCTGGCCGTCTGCCCGTGTTCATTCGGGTCGGCGGCCAACACGGCCTGTGCGGCCCGAACTCCGACCTCGGCCGCCAGGTTCGTTGCATCGGCCGGGATCGGCGCGGCCTGCTCCAGACACGCCAGGGCCTGCGCCCATTCCCCGCGCTCGCCCAGATACCGGGCCCGGGCCAGATGTGCCCGAGCAAGCAGCGCGGCCACGCCGGGCGTCGCGGCCGGCCCGGCCAGACCGGCCAGTGCGGTCAGGCCGGTGATCGCCTCGTCGAACCGGCCCGCGTCGATCAGGTGGTGGTACACGCCCAACGGGCCGAGCAGGTCGGCGGTGTGCGGATCCACCGCGGCCAGGACGGCGGCGGCGAGTTCGCGGCCCGCCGGTGAGCCGTGCTCGGGGTCGGCGACCCGCGCCAGGAACAGCGGACCGCAGGCGATCGAGGCCGGCGCCGGCTCGGTGTGCGCGACGCGTTCGGTCGCGGCCACCTCCAGCGACCAGCGCTGCGCCAGTTCGCGGTACAGCGCGGCCACCGCGCCCTCGCTCTGCCCGGCGCGCTCACCCAACTCGCGGTGCACCCGCTCGATCTGCTCGGTGCGCGCGGTCCGGATCTGTTCGGCGGAGATCTCCCGCCCGGTGCGTGCCTCCAGGTCGATCCAGAACCTCGGGCTGTACAGCACCGCAGCCCAAGTACCGCACACCAGCTGCCACATCGCGGTGGTGTGCCCCGCGCCGCCGGCCGATCCGGCGCGCAGCGCGGACAGCGCCAGACACTGGAGGTTGCGCACATCGGTGGGTACCGCGCGTTCCAGGTCGAGCCGGATCGCGATCGAGGCGTCGTGCCGATCCGCGCGGGCGTGCGCCAGCGCCTGCCACGAGCGCAGCAGCGGCCTGGCCCGGCGTACCTGCGGCAACTCCGGCACCAGCCGCGCGGCCCGCTCCACGTCCGCCGCCGCAGCCACCAGGTCGGCGCTGTGCACGGCGGCCCGGCGCACATACACCCGGGCCGCGATCAGCCGTCCTTCCTCGGTCGCCCCGGGGCCGGCCAACACCTGTTCCAGGCCCGCCAACGCCGTGTCGTGGTCGCCGCGTTGGGCGCGCAACAGCGCCAGCAGGTGGTGCGCCGAGGTACGGTCGTCGCCGCGGGCCCACCGGATCAGCTCGGCCTCCGCCGCATCGCCCGCCCCGGCCCGATGGGCGCACGCGGTCAACGCGGCCAACATCGAGTCCACGCAACCACCACAACGCGCGGGCAGTTCGCCGCCGGCTGCCCCTGGAGCGCTCAGCCCGCCGATCCCGCCGTGCCCACCGACCCCGTCGACGTCACCGATCCCGCCGACCACACCAAGCCCGCCGAAGCCATCGACCCCACCCAGCACCCCATGGTCCCCGCAATAGGCCCGTCCGCACTGGCCACAAGCCGCCCGCGCCGATGCCGCACATCCCGCCGTCTCGCACATCGCCGCGCGCGGTTCCGGCTCCACCGGCCCGGGCACCACCAGCGCCTGCCGGTACGCCTCGGCCGCGTCGCCCCACCGGCGGCCCCGCGCGGCATGCATCCCGCGCACCGCCCACGCGGCCGGTTCGGCCTCCACCAGCGCGCCCAGCGGCACCGTGCCCGCGCCGAGCGCCAGCCGGGCCAGCGGTGCCAGGTGCCCCACCCGCGGATCGGCCACCGGATCGAGCGCGGCCGACAACCGCACGGCGACCGCCGGTTCGCCCGCGTACAGCGCCGCGATCGCCAGATGCACCCGGATCCGCCGATCCCCTGGCACCAGCGCGACCGCCGCGCCCAGCCGATCCCGCGCGGCCGTCAGCGGCGCGCCTCGATCGCGGCCGAACCGCAACAACTCGGCACCCTCGCGAAACAGCGTCTCGGCCAGCGCGACCCGATATCCCTCGTGGTCGGGAAACGCATCCCGACACGCCTGCCAGTGCTCGCGCGCGAGCGCGTGGTCGCCGGCGGCGAGCGCGGCGCGGGCCAGCAAATCCCTTGCGGTGGCCACGTTGTGTGCGCGGATCGCGTCGTTGACCCCGCCCGGCGCCGCCCACAACTCGTCCGCTCGCTCCACCCGGCCCAGCCGGGCATATCCCAGGCCCAGATGGAAGCGCGCCGAGCCGGTCGGCTCGGTACGCACCGGCGCCAACACCTCGATCCCGTCCGCGACCCGGCCCGCCGCGATCCGGGCCGCGCCCAGGCGCACGACGCCCGGTGTCCAGTCCGGCCGAGTCGCCAGCCCACCTTCGTACGCCTCGGCGGCGCCCGGGAGCTCGCCGGCGTGCTCGCGTACCAGGCCCAGCCCGAAGCGGGCCGGCGCGTACCCCGGGTCGAGCCGGGCGGCTATCTCGAACTCGCGCTGCGCCAGCGTCCATTCGTCCTCCAGGACGGCCAGTTGCCCGCGCGCGTAGTGGGCCCGCGGATCGTCCGGCGCGGCGGCCACCGCAGCCTCCGCGTCGGCCCGCGCCGCGCCCAGGTCGCCCTCGTCCCGATAGGCGATGCCCCGGAACAACAAAGCCTCGGCGGCCAACGGCGAATCGTCGTCCACCCGGTCCAACACCCGCCAGAACGAGGCGATGGCATCCTGCCGCCGCTCGCGTCGCAACCGAACGCACGCCTGCCGGTGGTGCGCGAGTGCGCTGTCGTCGCCCGCGTCGATCGTCGCCGAGAACGCCGCGTCGGCCGACTCCACTTCGCCGATAGCGCTGTAGGCGCGGGCCAGCAGGTGGTGCTGCGCCGCGTCGCGCTCGCGGACCTCGGCCAGGTGCACCACCGCGCGCGCCGCGTCGCCCTGCTCGAACAGTGCGCGACCCAGGCCGAACCGGGCTCGCGCGTGGTCGGGTTCGGCGGCCACCACCCGCTCGAAACAGGGCGCCGCCGCCGCGAAATCGTCGTCCTGGTCGTGCAGCGTGCCCAGAGTCAGGTTGGCCCCGAGGTGGCGGGGCTGCTTCGCCAGCACCCGCCGCAGCACCGGGAAGGCCGCCGACCGATCGCCGCGGGCCAGGGTGAGCGTGACGAACTCCATTTGCACGTCGGCGTGTTCCGGCAACATTTCGGCCGCCCGGCGCAGCGGCTCCAGCGCCGCCGCGTCCCGGCCGAGGGCGTGCTGGGCGCGGCCCAGCCCGAGCCATGCCTGCGCGTGGGCGGGGGCCAGAGTGCAGGTGCGGGTGAGCAGGCCCACGGCGGCTTCGAGCGCCGCATCTCGGGACACCTTGTCGGCGGGCTTGCGACGCAGGTGGGTCAGCGCCATCGCGTACAGCACCTCGGGCCGCTCCGGCTCGATGGTCAGCGAGCGCTCGAACGCGGCGAGCGCCTCGTCCGGCCGACCCGCGTCGCGGTACAGCCTGCCCAGTTCGTAGCCGGTGGCCGCGCGTGGCACGAGCCGGTCGGCGCGCTCGAACGCGGCGATCGCCTCGGCCGCCCGACCGAGGTCGCGCAGCGCGCAGGCACGGGCGTACACCGCCCATTCCAGCCGTGGTGCCCCCGCCTCGATCCGGCCCGCGAGTTCCTCGACCGCGATCAGTTCGCTCTTCGGCAGGCCGGTGGCGACCACGCACCTGGCCTCCAGGAAGTCGTACGCCACATGGTCGGGGTCGGTGTCGGTGCGGGTGACCAGCTCCACGCAGATCGCGACGTCCAGCGGCCCCGGTTCGGCCCGCCGGGTCGCTTGGGCGGCGGTCAGCTCCAATGCGGCGACGGGCAGTGCGGTCAGCGCGAACGCGGTGCGGAAGGCGGTGATCGCGTCGGCCGAGCGGCCCTGCCGGCCGGCCACCTCGCCGAGTCCGATCAGCGCCCGCCCGTGCGTGTCGGCGAGCGTGTCCGGGGTGCCGGGCTTGACCAGCGCGTCCGCGACGCGTCGATAGCCGCGCTCGGCCGCAGCGAGCCGGCCCGCCCGGTGTGCGGCCTCGGCCTGGGCCAAAAGCGTCTCGGCGCGGGCCGCGATCGAGGCGGGTCTGCGGCGGAAACCGAACCACATCAGAGCAGCCACCAAGGCGATGAGGGCCGCGACGGCGGCGAGAAGCGGGACCGTCATCGGGCGGCCCACGGGGTATGCCGAACTTCGTCGATCAACGGGTCCCCCGACCGTTTATCCCAACACCGTTCACGCAGATATCGAGCGCTCATGCTAGAACACCGACTATCCGACTTTCAGGTGCTCGGCGGGCCCGGGTTGGGCAAAATCGCGCCGCACGCGGACATGGCGGCCTCGGCGCGGTGAGCGGTGCCGACTACGCTCGGTGGCCATGACCACCACACCGCCCCCGGATCCACCCACCGAGCAGGATTTCCGCCGGTTGCTGGAGTGCACCGGCGCCGACATTACTCCCGGACTGACCGCGGACGAGTTCGATTCGGTGGAAAAGCACTTCGGTTTCCGGTTCGCCGCCGATCACCGTCTGTTGTTGTCGCTCGGCCTGCCGATCGGAAAAGGCTGGCCGAATTGGCGCGACGGCAACGCGCGCGGCCTCAAGGCTCAACTGGGTTGGCCGGGCGAGGGGGTGCTGTACGACGTGGAGCACAACGCGTTCTGGCCGGCGGCGTGGGGCGCGCGCCCGGCGCAGCTGCGGCACGCGCTCAAGTCGGCGCGCTATCACCTGGCTCGGGTGCCGACGATGGTGCCGGTGTTCGGCCACCGCTACCTGCCCGGCGCCGAGGGCCAGTGGGACCACCCGGTGTTGTCCGTGATGCAGACCGACATCGTGGTGTACGGCGCGAACCTGGCCAACTACCTCGCGGTGGAGTTCGCCGACGGCAGGATCGAACACGCGCCGGTGACCGTGCCGTTCTGGTCGGACCTGGTTTCCTGAGCGGGTACGTCCGGCGCGCTCCGAAGGCGTGAACGGAGCCTCGGGCACGACCTCGGCCTCGTGAGCCGACAGCCCTGACCGCTTCGAAAGCCTCGACAGCCTCGGCGGCTCCCGCGACCCCGACCGGCCCCGTCTCGCCGTGTCGACACCCGCCGGCGGCCGCGGGCTCAGTCGGTGAGCCGGGCGTGGTTCGCGTCCGGCAGCCAGTCCCGGGTCGGGTCGTGGTCGAGCCAGCGCTCGCGGGCGCCTATCCGGCCGAACTCGCGGAGCAGATCGGCCAGCCGAGGATGCGGCCGATCCGCATTCCACAGCAGGGACCAGGCGTACAGCGGGGCGGGCTCGACCAGCGGGATGGAGCGCACGTCGCGGGCGCCGGCAGGCAGCGGGCGATCGGCGGGCAGCAGCGCGAAGCACGTGGGGTCGGTCCGCAGGTGGTCGACGAAGTGCTCCAGGCCCAGGTTGGGCCCGGTCGCCCACCGAAGGCGTCGGCGAATCGTTCGAGGAAGTCGAGCCGATCCACCGCTGCCGGGCACCACAGCACACTGCCACGCCCTTCGACGGGCCCGGCCAGGGATTCCTGATCGACACCGCGCCGCGCGCCGACTATCACCACGTGGTCGGCCGGGTGATCGACGCCTTGGCGACCCGCGACGACGTCGACACGACCGCCGGCGTGGGCCTGGTCGGGATGAGCCTGGGCGGCTTCTACGCGATCCTCACCGCCGCGCACGAACCGCGAGTGGTCGCCACCGTCGCGGTGAGCGGCCCGTACCGCCTCGACTGGGCCGAACTCCCGCCGTTCGTGCGGGAGACGCTCACGGTGCGTACGGGAAGCACGGGTGCCGCCGAGGAGTTCGTGCGCGGCGTCGATCTGGCCGACATCGCCTCGGGCATCGGCACGCCGCTGCGGGTGGTCGAAGGCGGTGACGACATTACGCCCGGAGTCCTTTCCGCCGAACGTGTCGGTCACGAGGCGCCGTTGGGCGGGGTGCTCGTGCTGCCGCACGGTGATCACCTGGTGTGCGACGCACAATCCGGGTGGCTTCCCGACACCGCCGACTGGCTCACCGACCGGCTCGGGTAGCCGACGGCTTCAACCGGTCAGGCCCGCGTCGTGGGCGATCAGGCCGGCCTGGGTGCGGTTGGTGCAGTCGAGTTTGGTCAGGGTGCGGGATACATACGCCTTGACGGTCGCTTCGGTGAGGTGCAGGCGCCCGGCGATCTGCGAGTTGGACAGCCCCTCGCCGAGGCAGCCCAGGATCTCGGTCTCCCGGACGCTGAGATCACGGATCGTGTGCCGGGCCGCCCGGCGCGCGCTGTCGCGGGCCGCGCTCGCGCCGATCAGATTGCGGGCGGCGGCCGGCGACAACACCGTGTGGCCGTCGGCGGCCACCCGCAGCAGCGCGATCAGTTCCTCGGGAGGGGTGTCCTTGAGGAGGAAGCCGACCGCGCCCGTGTGCAGCGCGCGGAGCACGTGGTCGTCGGTGTCGATCGTGGTCAGTACGACGACCCTGGGCGGTGTGTCGAGTCGAACCATCCGGCGCAGCGCGGAGAGCCCGTCCACGCCGGGCATGTGCAGGTCGAGCAGGACCACGTCGGGGCGGTGTCGGACCACCTGCTCCAGCGCCTCCGCGCCGTCGTACGCCTCGCCGACGATCTCGATGTCCGGGGCGCCGCCGAGGATGGTGCGCAGGTGTGCGCAGACCATTCGTTCGTCGTCCACAAGCAGGAGTCGAATCATGCGGCACCTTCGTGGAGGTCTCGGTGGGTTCGGTCGGTGGTGACGGGTGTGGCGATCGGGACGAGTGCCTCCACGACGAAGCCGCCGGTTTCGTCGGGTTCGGCGCGCAGCCGGCCGCCCAGGAGTTCGACGCGTTCGCGCAGGCCGAGCAGGCCGGTACCGCCGGTGCCGAGGTCGACGTCCGGGGCCCGTGCCCCGGCCGTGTTCGCGACGGTGATGCCGATGCCGGAGGGCTCGTACCGGATCGACACCTCGACGTGTGCGCCGGGCGCGTGTTTGTGCACGTTGGTCAGCGCCTCCTGCACCACACGCCGCACGGTTCGTACAGCCGCCGGTGCGTCGGCATCGTCCGGGGTGCCGGTCACGGTCAGCTCGATGGGCACGCCGGCCGTTCGCGAGTCGGCGATCAGATCGGATACGTCCAGCCCGGTCGCCCCGCCGCCGCGCGCGCTCGCGCCGGCCGGCGACGGGTCGTCGGGGTCCCGCAGCACCGCGACCAACTCGCGTAGCTCGGCCAGCGCCTGACAGCCCGTCAACCGCAACTCCTCGGCGGCCGAACGCACGTTGTCGCGCTCGGCGATCGTGCGCGGACCGGGGCAATCAACAAAGGGAGCACCGGCGTCGGACGGCGATGCCTCGCCACGCCTTCGTGTTGTTGATCCGCCGCTCGACAATGATCCGCGCGGCTGCGGTTCCTCACCGGTGAGGGGCAATCGCGATCGTCGAGACGTCACTCGGCAACGCGGTTCTCGTGGTAAGCGTGCTACGAGCACAGACCTTCCGAACTGCTGGAGGCCGGGGTCGGACCTGCGCTGGATCGGTTGCACGACGAAGCCCCGTCACGTGGGTGACGGGGCTCGGTCGGCTGGTGGGTCAGGCAGCGCGCAGCGTGGACAGCAGGGCCGACCAGGATGCGGGGGTGACCACCAGGTGACCGACACTCGGGTCCTTGGAGTCCCGGACAGGCACGGCCGAGAAGCCTGGGGCGACCTCTACGCACTCCGCTCCTTGAGGGGCGCTGTAGGTCGACTTACGCCACATCGCGTGACCGAGTTCGGGCTCAAGGGTCATGTTCTGAACTCCTCTATCGCTGCCTTGATCATTTCCGCCGAGTCCTTGGGCGACGGGGCGCGGGCGCACACGCGATCGTACGCCCCTTGCCGACGCCGGACTTCCTCCATGTCTTCGATCAATTGCCCGCTGTCGCTGCCTTCCAGCCATACACCGGTGGTTCCGTCGGCCAGTGTCATCAGCACCGTGGTTCCGCCGAGAAGCGGATGCCCGCCGAGCTTTGACGGCCACACTTGAATCGTCGTTCGGATCGTGTCGACCTGCGGCAGAAGCGACGCGAGCTGCCGATGTGTTGTCTCGTGGCTTCCGATCATCCGGTGCAACACGGCTTCGTCAAGTACGGCCGAGTAGGCGGGCGGATCATCGCGGGTGAGGGTGGACTGCCGTGCGATGCGCTCATTCGTGGCGTCGTCGATCTCTTCCTCTGTCTCGTACACCTCGCCATTGAGAAGCAACGCCCTTGCGTACTCGGGTGTTTGCAGCAGTCCGGGAACGACCTGGGGAGCGTACGTGCCGATCCGTACTGCCTTGGCCTCGTAGTCGCTCAACAAGCGCCACCTACCAGGGTGGCGATCGTCCTTGATCATCCGATACATGGACTGGAACATGAGCCCGGTTGCGAAGAGTTCGTCGAGCTTCGAGGGAATGTCGGATGGGATCGACCTTCGCGCACGCTCGAATCGCGACAGCGTCGATGTGTCGTAGCCGAGCTTCCCCGCAACGGTTTCGAGGGACAATCCGGCGGCTTCGCGATACTCCCGAATCAACTCGCCGTAGGTGCCCCGAGGGCCGGCCCCGGGGTCAATGGGTCGTGGCTTGAATCGCACACCCGTTCTCCTTGCCCTTGCCAAAAAATAATGCCCACGGCTCCGAGCTTTCGAGCGTACAGAGAGTGGCGTCATCATCGCCTTACTCCCCGTGAAGTCATGCGGAGCGACGAAAGGCGTGCCATGCACTCTCCGCCCGAGGACGGCAATCCGGAGCGACCCAAGAGTGACGGGGCGGGGCTCGTGGTTCATCGGATCAAACTGATCCGAACTCGTTTCCCGCGTTCATCCGAGCGAACTGGCAGTTCGGCGCCGTGGCCATGGGGTGACGACCTGCCGGGCCACGAGCCTCCGTGTGCGTGCTCGCCGAACTGCCGGTATTTGCACGCTGACCACTGAGCCGTTTCGTGTTCAGCCGAGAAGGAGAACCAGCGCGGCCGTATGCCGCCGCCTTTCAACCGGCAGCGGCCGGGCGTCTCGATTCCAGGCGTGAGCCCGGCCGCTGCCTCCATCTATCCACCGTGAGGCAGTGATGGAGATTCAAGAATATTCAGCGATCCGTCTCGGTTCGCGTGTTCGGCACATCGACGAGCATGCGGATCTGCCGGAAGGGACGGTCGTTGCGCTTCCTCCGGCGTCGGAGCGGGTTGCCGTCGTGCAGCCGCATCCGGCAGGACGGTCGCCCTACCTGTGCCCGATCGGTCATCTGGTCGAGGTCGACTTGGATGCGGAACTGGTCAAGGCAGTACGGCAGTTGTGGCACGTCGATCAGTTCGGCCGTGCTGTGGGTGCGCCGCTTTCGGTGCCGATCGAGCCCGGGGCCGAGTCCGTGCGGGAGGCGATGTGACCAGGCGCTACCTGTGGCGTGAACTGCCCTGCCAGGTGATCACGTTCGTGGAAAAGGCAACCGGGCCCATCCTCTCGGTCGAGTCGATCGCCGGGCCCCACACCAGTTCCTTCGCCGCGCTCGTCGGCACTCCCGCCGGCCTCGTGTTCGTCAAGGCTGCCGAGGAGGCCACCGCCCCCCTGTCCGCCCGGGCCCAGACCAGCGAGATCGCGGCGAGTGCCGTCACGGGCGTGCTGTCTCCGCGCCTGTTGCACCACGGCGCGGTCGACGGTGGCGGGTCCTCGTGTTCGAGCACGTCGAGGGTCGGCCGGTGCGGCTGTGTCTCGGCTCGCCCGACATGGCTCAGGTGGTCGGCGTGGTGGATCGCATCGGGCGCGTCCAACCGGGTCGCAGTGCCGGGTTGCCCACGCTGGTCGGTCGGCTGCGAGAGCACCTGCCGCCCGCCCGGTCCGGCCCGCTGTGCGGCAACCGCCTCCTGCACACGGACCTGACCTCGGCCAACATGATCATCCGATCCGACGGCCGACTCTCCGTCGTGGACTGGGGCCAGGTGGCGCTGGGCCCACGGTGGGCGGAGATCGGTTACCTCGGTGCGGCGTTGTTGGGCGAGGGCCACAACCTCGGTGAGATCCGTCGCTGGATGTGGCGATTCCCCGACTGGCGCCGTACACCCCTCACCGCCCGCCGAGCGCTCGCCGAGGCGATGATCGGCCACACCGACGGCCGCGACACCTGGTGGATCAGCCTGGTCGAACCGCCCATCGCGGGCTGACGCGCGTCCCGGCCCCTCGGCCGCAGGAGGCTGCCCCATGGAGACGGCATTCCGTCGCGATTGCCGCAGGTGGCCGCCTGGTGCGGGTCCGAGGCGATTCGGCGGCGTGCCGTGGTGCTGTTCGGCCCGTGGTCGGCGGGTTCGACGCGCGTAGGGCCGAGGTGATGGCCGCGGAACCGACACAATCCCGCAGCGTGCTCACGCGCATCGGATCTGCGAGGCACGTAGGCGGAAGCAGCTCGCATCTGCAAGGATGATGGCCCGCATGCGGCGGCTTCTGCCGGCGTATACGGGTATCGGCTTCGCTCTGTGCGGGAGGCGCTCGTGGTTAGGATCCCGGCCGTGAACATGTTCGGGATCGGCGATGCGGCGGCTCTGCTCGGAGTGAGTGCGGACACGGTGCGGCGGTGGGTGGACTCGGGTCGGCTCGACGCGCGGCGGGACGAGAACGGTCGGCGGGTTGTGGAGGGTGCGGCGCTTGCCGCGTTCGCCCGCTCGGTGGCGGCCGGCGACGCCCGCGCGGACAGCGAGCGGCTCGGTTGGTCGTCGGCGCGCAACCGCTTCCGCGGCATCGTCACCGACGTCCGCAAGGACACGGTGATGGCCCAGGTCGAGATCCAGGCCGGGCCGTACCGGGTGGTCTCGCTGATGAGTGCCGAGGCCGCGGACGAACTCGGCTTGGAGGTCGGGGTGCTCGCCACGGCAGTGGTGAAGTCGACGAATGTCATGGTGGAGCGGACCGAGGGCGCGCGCGAGCACTCCCTCGAATAGCGGGGAGTGCACACACGATGGGCGCAATGGGCACGGTGCGGGCCGGACGTGCGGTCTCGGCCGCGCTGCTCGCGGGGGCGTTGATCACGCTCGCCGGATGCGGCAGCGACGACAAGGACAAGGACGACAAGAAGGTCGGCGGGGCCACGCCGCCGGCCGGCGCCAACGCCTCCGCGCCCGCCGCCGACGCCAAGCAGCTCAAGGGCACCGTCAACGTGTTCGCCGCGGCCTCGCTGACCGAGACGTTCACCGCGCTGGGCAAGCAGTTCGAGGCCGCGCACCCGGGTGTGACGGTCAAGTTCAACTACCTCGGCAGCTCGGCGCTGGCCGCGAGCATCGACCAGGGCGCGCCCGCCGACGTGTTCGCCTCGGCCGACGAGAAGAACATGAAGCTCGTCACCGACGCCAAGAACGCCGACGGCACGCCCACCGCGTTCGCCAAGAACACGTTGCAGATCGCGGTGGCGCCGGGCAACCCCAAGAACATCAAGTCGCTCGCCGACCTCAAGCAGAACGGCCTCAAGGTCGCCCAATGCGCCTCGCAGGTCCCATGCGGCGCCGCGGCCAAGACCGCTCTCGACGCGGCCGGCGTCAAGTTCACCCCCGCGACGCTCGAACAGGACGTCAAGGCCGCGCTCACCAAGCTCACCCTCGGCGAGGTGGACGCCGCACTCGTCTACCGCACCGACGTCAAGGCGGCGGGCGCCAAGGCGGTCGGCGTGGACTTCCCCGAATCCGCGCAGGCGGTCAACACATACCCGATCGTTCCGCTCGCCAAGGCGCCCAACGCCGACGCGGCCAAGGCGTTCGTGGCCTTCGTGTTGTCCGAGCCCGGCCGCACGGCCCTGACGGCGGCGGGCTTCCAGGCACCGTGATCGAAGCTCCCCAGGTCCCCCACGGCGAGCGAGCCGGACGCGCGCGGGCCATCCGCACGTGGGCCCAGCGCCGGCCCGCCGTACGCGAGCGGGCCGAACGCTCCCGACGCGGCGGCGCACCGTTGGCACTGCTCGTGCCCGGCCTGATCGGCCTGGTGTTCCTGGTGCTGCCGCTGGTTGGTCTGCTGGTCCGGGCGCCGTGGAGCGACCTGGGGAGTCAGCTCGGCAGTACCGAGGTCCGCGAGGCGCTCAAGCTCTCGCTGTTCACCGCGACCGTGGCCACCGGCATCGTGCTGGTCCTGGGTGTCCCGCTGGCCTGGCTGCTGGCCCGGACCGACTTTCCCGGCCGCCGGCTGGTCCGCGCACTGGTCACGCTGCCGCTGGTGTTGCCGCCCGTGGTGGGCGGTGTGGCGCTGCTCCTGGTGCTCGGCCGCAAGGGCATCGTCGGCGAGTGGCTGGACGACACCTTCGGCTACACGCTGCCGTTCACCACGACCGGCGTGATCGTGGCCGAGGCGTTCGTGGCGATGCCGTTCCTGGTGATCAGCGTCGAGGGCGCGCTGCGGGCGGCCGACCCGCGCTACGAGGAGGCCGCCGCGACGCTGGGTGCGTCCCGCTGGACCGCGTTCCGCCGGGTGACCCTGCCGCTGATCGCGCCGGGCGTGGCGGCCGGCGCGGTACTCGCATGGGCGCGCGCGCTCGGCGAGTTCGGCGCGACCATCACCTTCGCCGGCAACTTCCCGGGCAAGACCCAGACCATGCCGCTCGCCGTCTACCTGGCCCTGGAAAGCGATCCGGAGGCGGCGATCGTGCTCTCCCTCGTGTTGTTGGCGGTGTCCGTGCTGATCCTGGCCGGCCTGCGCGAGCGCTGGATGACCACCTCGTGACCGGCGCGGACGAGACGAGCGCCCCGAACCAGGCGACCGGCCCGAACGATGCGACCGATGCGACCGGCACGAAGGCGACCGGTCCGCACGAAGCGACCGGCGGCCCGGAAGAACCGAGCACCCCCGGCCTCGACGCCCACCTCGTCGTAGCCCGCGACGCCTTCCGCCTGGACGTGCACCTGACCGCCGCGCCCGGCGAGGTGGTCGCCCTGCTCGGCCCCAACGGCGCCGGCAAGAGCACCGCGCTGCGCGCCCTGGCCGGTCTCACCCCGCTCGGCGCCGGCCACACCCGGCTCGCCGGCGTCGACCTGGAGGACCCGAAGCGGCGGCTGTACACACCGCCCGAGCGGCGCCCGGTGGGCGTGGTCTTCCAGGACTACCTGCTCTTCCCGCACCTGTCCGCGCTGGAGAACGTCGCCTTCGGCCTGCGCTGCCAGGGCGTCGGCCGACGCGAGGCCCGGAGCCTGGCGGCGGACTGGCTGGACCGGGTCGACCTGGCCGAACACGCGGGCGTCAAACCGGGCCGGCTCTCCGGCGGGCAGGCCCAGCGGGTCGCGCTCGCCCGCGCGCTGGCCACCCACCCGCGACTGCTGCTCCTGGACGAGCCGTTGGCCGCGCTGGACGCGCGCACCCGGGTGGCGGTGCGGGCGACGCTGCGCCGGCATCTGGCCGACTTCGACGGGGTCGCGGTGGTGATCACCCACGACCCCTTGGACGCGATGGTGCTGGCCGACCGGCTCACCGTGATCGAGGCGGGCCGCGCGGTCCAGACCGGCACGCCGGCCGAGGTGGCCCGGCATCCGCGCACCGACTACGTGGCGCGCCTGGTGGGTCTGAACCTGTACCGCGGCACCACCTCGGCCGGCGGCGTCGACCTGGCCGGCGGGCAGCGCCTGGTGGTGGCCGAACTCCCGGACGCGGTCGAGGTGTTCGTGGCCTTCTCGCCGGCCGCGGTGACGCTGTACCGGACCCGCCCGGACGGCAGCCCGCGCAACCTGTGGCAGGTCGAGGTGGACGGCATGGAGCTGCACGGCGACACCGTCCGGGTCGAACTGACCGGCCCGGTACCGCTGCTCGCCGACGTCACACCGCTCGCGGTCGCCGAACTCGAACTCGCGCCGGGCAAGCCGGTATGGGCGGCGGTCAAGGCAACGGAGGCGCGAGCGTACCCGGCCTGAGCGGTGCACCCGGCGCAGGCGCCCCGCCGTCCCCGGGCGCGCTGACAGTCCCGGGCGCGCTGACAGTCCCGGGCACGACGATCGTCCCGGGCACGACGACCGTCCCCGGGCGCGATGACAGTGCGACCGTGCACCATGGTGTCCGTGAAGAGCCTGACCACCACGGAAGCGACTCGCGCGCGGATGAGTCGCCAACGCAGCAAGGACACCGGCGTCGAGGTCGCGTTGCGGCGCCTGCTGCACGCCATGGGCCTGCGCTACCGCGTGCACCGCCGCCCGCTCAAGGGCGTCCGCCGCGAGGCGGACGTCGTCTTCGGCCCGACGAAGGTCGCCGTCTACGTCGACGGCTGCTTCTGGCACGGATGCCCGAAGCACGCGACCTGGCCCAAGCGCAACGCCGATTTCTGGAAGACCAAGATCGAGGGAAACCGCACCCGCGACGCGGACACCGACCGACGGATGGCCGAGGCCGGTTGGCTGGTCGTACGCGTCTGGGAGCACGAGGACCCGGTCACCGCAGCGGCCAGGGTTCGGGATGCCGTGATCGCGAGGCGCGTGGCCGGCTAACCTGTCCGCATGGCACGACCCATCACCATGATCGACCTGTTCGCGGGCTGCGGTGGAATGACGTCCGGATTCGCCGCCGCGAAGGGCTTTCGGCCGGTCATGGCGGTCGAGTGGAACCTGCACGCGGCCGCGACCTACGCCGCCAATTTCGGCGAGGCGCACATGCGCTGGGGCGATATCGCGGAGATCCCGGACAAGGACATCCCGCGTGCCGACCTGATCATCGGCGGCCCGCCCTGCCAGGGCTTCTCCAACCTGGGCAGTCGCAACGTCGAGGACCCGCGCAACAAGCTCTGGAAGGAATACCTGCGCTTCGTGCGCCGGGCCAGGCCCAAGGTGTTCGTCATCGAGAACGTGGACCGCTTCCAGAAGTCCGCCGAGTTCGCGCTGTTGCTCGCCGAGGCGCAGCCCGGCGGCCTCCTGGAGGGGTACGTGCTGACCGACGCGCTGCTCCCGGCGGTGGACTACGGCGTCCCGCAGCGCCGCAAGCGCGCGATCGTGATCGGCTCCCGGATCGGCGAGATCGCCGTCCCCGAGCCGACCCACGGCTCCGGCCGGCCGCAGCGCTGGAATACCGTCCGGGACGCGATCGAGCACCTGCCGCGCGTGCCCGGGACGACCAGCCTGCCCGTCTCGAAGACGGAGTTCTTCGGCCGTAGCGTGCCCGGCGTGTTCAAGGAGGCCGACCTGCACCTGGCCCGCACGCCGATCGAGCGCTCGCTGCTGCGCTACGACTGCGTCCCGCCCGGCGGCGGCCGCTTCGACCTGCCGGACCACCTGCTGCCGGACTGCTGGCGGAACAAGAAGACCGGTACGACGGACGTGATGGGCCGGATGCGCTGGGACCACCCGTCGCTGACCATCCGGACCGAGTTCTACAAGCCGGAGAAGGGCCAGTACCTGCACCCGCAGTGGAACCCGGACGACCCGACCGACCGGGTCAACCGCCCGATCACGCACCGCGAGGCGGCCCGGCTCCAGTCCTTCCCGGAGACCTTCGTGTGGTGCGGCTCCAAGACCGAGATCGCCCGACAGATCGGCAACGCGGTGCCGCCGCGGCTCGCGGAGGCGATCGCTCGGCATCTGAAGCCGCGGTTGCAGGCGGCGCGGTAACGCGGAGCAAGGGCGGCAGGGCGGGAACAGGTGTCGTAGCCAGAGCCGAGGCGCGGTGGAGCGAGCAGGCTCGGTAGCGCGAGAGCCGGCGCCGTGACGCGAGAGCCGGCGTGGCAGGGCGAGGGCTCGGAGGGATCGCTCCCGCCGGCCGAGGCTCAGGTGCTCGGGGTACCTTCGGCGTCGCTCGCCTCCGCGTCCAGGCCGTACATCCGCGGTGGCAACTGCTGCTCCGCCCAGTCGAGGTCGGCGTCCAGGTCGAGCCAGATCCGGTCATGGCGGTCGGCCGGAGCGTCGAGGTGGATCGCGACCCACGTGAAGATGCCGCACACGGTGGTCCGGGCCCGGTCCGGCGCGGCGATCTGGGCGGCGAACCAGACGGCCACGCCGGCGCGGGTGGGGATCAGGTGCTGCTCGTCGTCCGGGGCCGGTCGGCCGGTGGTGGCGCAGCGCGGCGGTTCGAGGATCTTCATCCAGGTCAGCGTGGCGCCGGGAGCCTGGTCCTCGAAGCATTCGGTGACCGACTCGCGGATCGCGCCGACCGGGTCCTCGCCGAGCCAGCCGAACCACGCGTCGTTCTCGACCAGCTTGGCGAAGTCGTCCTGCGGCGGCCCGTGCCGCGGGTTCTCCCGGTACTCGCCGGTCAACAGGCCGTCCGGCCCGACCACCCACGCGCCGCGGATCGCCTCACCGGGGACATAGCCGTTGGGGTCGTCGGCGAATGCCGGGTCGATCTCGGCGACCGAGCCGCCCGGGCTCTGCGCGGCTGCGGCGAGCAGTCCCGGGTCGTCCGGGACCTGGCGACGCGTCACGGATTCGCTCGCCGAGGACTCGCCCATGTGTGCCACTCTCCCGCGTTGTCGATGGCGTACCGGGTCGATCGGTTCGGCCCGGGACGGGTGCGCAATTCTCGCGCATGCGGCGCGGGCCCGGCCGACCGGCCCGCGACGGGGCCGGTACCCCGCCGAGGTGGATCCGACGGTGCCGGCAGGTCAGCGGCCCCACGCGGTGGTGATCGCGGCGGTGTACCCGGCGGCACGTTCGCGGGCGTCGGCGGCTTCCGCGGGTTTGCCCAGGGCGTCGGCCAGGCGCGCCCGGCCGAGCCAGTTGTACGGGCTGGTCGGACGCACGTTGACCCGTTCGCTGAGCAGCGTCCGGGCCAGATCGTGCCGGTCGGCCCGCAGCGCCGCCTCGACCAGGGTCTGCTGGATCGCGTCGCGCTGGGCGTGGCTGCCGCCGTAGGTGTTCAGGCGGTGCCGGATCGGGACGAGGGTGTCGACGGTGTCCGCGTACCGTCCCTGCTCGAAGGCCACCAGCGCGCGGCAGACCGGCAGGCCGACCTCCGCGGTCATCGCGTGGTTGGCCACGCCCGGGTGCGGATCGGCGAGCCAGGTCTCGCGGTCACGGACCACCGCCTGCGCGTCGGCGATCCGGCCGGCGCCGAGGTAGGCCATCACCGCGTGGGTGTCGTTGAACGCGTAGTACGGGCCGTCCGCGCGGGCCGCCCACGCGTCGGCGAGCCGGTTCCAGCGCCCGGCCTGCCGGCTGCCGACGAGGTGGATGCGCCACAACAGGGCCGAGGCGTCCAGGAGTTCCATCGCCAGGCCGGCGGACTTGTCGTGGTGCAGGACCGCGTCGTAGACGGCCAGCGCGCGGTCGATCGCACCGGCCTCGATCGAGAACAGGCCGTAGTGCCACCAGTTGTGCACGTTCAGGTAGTTGCCGCCGGTCCAGTCGGCGGTGCGGGCATCGAGGTAGCGGATCCCCTCGGCGAACCGGCCCTGCATCTCGTACGTGTGCACGATCGCGTGGATCGCCCACACGTCGCGCGGATTCGCCGCCACGGCGGCCAGCCCGGCCTGTTCGGAACGCGCGTAATGGCCGGCCTCCTCCAGGCCGAACGCGGCCATGCCCAGCACCGGCCCGTAGTGCGGATCGTCTCGATCCCACGCGCTGAGGGCGCCGCCGACCCGGTCGCGCAGCCGGACGGCGTCACCGGTGAGGAAGTCGATCTGATGGCCGATCAGCAGCGCGAGCGCGTCCCGGGGATACGCCACGACCACCTCGTGCAGGATGTCGCCGGCCAGGTGGATGTCGCCCGCCAACCACGCGTCGGCGGCCCGCATGTGCGCGACCTCGCGGGCGCCGACCCTGGTCGGGGTGGGCACGAAGGCGGCGTAGCGCTCGCGCGCCGCGCCGGCATCGACCGACTCGGTGCCCAACAGGCCGAGATAGGCCGCGAATGCGTTTGCCATCGGTGCACCCGGGTCGGCCGACAGCGCCGCCTCGACCTCCGTGCTCACCTCCGGCCGGAAGAACAGCAGCGCGTCGAGCGCGCGTTCGTAGTGCCGGATCGCCTCCGGGCCCATGCCGGACAGTTCGAGCCCGTGCCGATCCACCGTGCTCATCGTGGGGTCCTTCCGTCGCGACGATCGACATCGATTAAACACGGCGGGAAGAGCGCTCGGGGTCAGGACGCGGCGGCCTGCCACGCGTCCTGGCACCGGTAGCGGTTGTTGTGCCCGGCCTTCAGGACGGCACGCAGCCGGGCGAGGTCGGGGGTGTCGGCCGGCAGGCGCAGCCGGTCATCGAATCGCCGCTTCCCCCGGAAAGCGGCGTATCGCTCGCCGACACCCGCGCCTGGGCGCCGGCCCGCCTCGACGAACCGCTCACCCTGGCCGACCTCGCCGCGCACGCGAACACCAGCGTGCGCACCCTGACCCGACGCTTCCACGCCGAGACGAGTCTCAGTCCGCTGCAGTGGCTGCTCCATCAACGGGTGGACCGGGCGCGGGAGTTGCTGGAGACCACCGCCCTGTCGATGGAACTGGTGGCCCACCACAGCGGGATCGGCACCACCGATTCGCTGCGCAAACACCTCGTGCGCCGCACCGGCCTGACCCCGAGCGGCTACCGCGCGGCGTTCACCCGGATCCCGGCCGACCGTGCCGATGTCGCCGGCGCGGCTGCCGCCTCCCGCGCCGCCCGGCTGAACGGCCGTCGACGGGTCGGCCCCTGATCGCTTGTCAGCCGGCGGCCGCGTCGGGCTGACGTTTCCGGCGCCGGGGAGCCCGGCGCCGCTCCAGGCGGTCGGTTCGGAGATGGAGAGGCTTCGATTTGCCCTACTCGCGCCTCGAACGACCACAACCTTTACTTTCTGCAACGGTCTGTTGCCTCTCCGTGCGGCGGGCTCGGTCCATTCCGGGGGCAAGTCGTGAAGTACGTCATAGTGTGGTGATCCGACGATGCCTGGCATTCGGGGCCTGCCGCCGGCAACGGCCCACCCCTGTCGGCCGATCCGAGGGCGGCCCATCGGCGGGCCGGGTGGAGCGTCGCGCCGGTCCGGACCGGGGTGAATCGGGCCACCCTTCCGCACGGCCGCGGGCGCCTGATACAGATGGGCGAGTTCCACCGACACATCGGAAGTCTCGCCATGAACCAGGACAACACTGCCGACCTCGTTCCCTTCACGATCGACCTGACCTTCGAGGAGGCCCGGCGACGGGCCGAGGTCGTGGCCGCGCTCGGGCCCGACTGGGACCCGGTGGCCGCCATCCGAAGCGAAGACGAAGCGTTCGCCCTCCTCTATTCGGGCCTGGACCCCGAGCAGCAGCGCATCCACGACATGCTGGTGGCGGCCGGGGTCCTGCCGGGGGAGGAGCCGGGTCGTGCGGCTGCCCATTGATCCACAGGCGGACATCGCCCGTCGCGCCTGGGTGGCCTGCCCCGTCTGTGACGACGCGCGCCACTGCACGACCTGCGCCGACCTCCGCAACTGCGGCGAGCACTGGCGCTATCTGATCTCCAACAACGGGCCGGTCGTCCATCTTCAGTGCCCGCACTGCACACACATGTGGTCCCTGAACACCCGGCCCGGCGTCACCCACCGTGGGGACAACAGCCACTGCTTGTGATGGAACCGGGGCCGCCGACCCACCCCGTACGCCCTGCTCCACCGGGCGGGGGGGGGGGGCGCCAGCCGGGCCGGCGCCGCGCGCCCCCCCGCGCCGCGCGGGGCGGCGCCGCCCCCGCCGCGCCCGCCCCCAACGCCACCCCCA